>NZ_JAAGPN010000009.1:0-80303 GCF_017104805.1 Paraburkholderia sp. Ac-20347
CGCTGCTGCCGGCGCAGAACGCGACGGGCAACTGGATCAAGGTGGTGCAGCGTCTGCCGGTGCGTATCTCGCTGGATCCGGAAGATCTGCAGAAGCATCCGCTGCGTATCGGTCTGTCGATGCAGGTTGATGTCGACATCAAGAATGATGCGGGCAGCCAGCTGGGCAACGCGCAGAACACGGTGTACGAGACGAACGTGTTCGAGAAGTATGGCGATGAAGCCGATGCGGAAATTGCGCGGATTATTTCGCAGAACGCGGGCGGAAAATCGGCAGACAAGCGGGACGCGCCCGCCGAGTGAAGGCGTGCGGATGGAGATGCAACTAACTGCCAGCAGCCTCAGCTTTCCGCTGACGCCGTTTCACGGCGCACTCCAGTGCGAGCAGGGCGCGAGGTTCAGCTTAGGCGCTGCGCGTGTCACGTGTCGCCACACAAACCGGTTGCACGCATTCGCACCGGCCGCTTAAAAACGGCTGGTTTGCGAACATCGTTCGGATAACCAGGTATTGCTCAAAAGCCTCCTGAAAACAGGAGGCTTTTGTTCGACTGGCGATTGCGAAGCGTGACCGGCTGACTGGTCAGGCAAAACGCGGATCAATGACCGTGCGCTTCCCTGAAACCAGCGTCATGTTCGAATCGCTCGGCACGTCTACCGGACTGAAATCCGGCCGAGACAATGAACAGGACTCCTGCAAACGGCCAGGAAAAAGTGGCCAGAACGAAGCAGAACCAGAAAGCGTCTTGAGGAGGGTACGCGGGGAGTGCCCATGAAAGGCAGGCAGCTGGCAACAGCAACATACACAGCGCCGACCGATTGAGGAAAACGGCGACCTTTGCGTTCTTGAGCGTTTCAGCGTGCATGCCTGTCTCCATAGGAAGTGGCACTGAGACATAGAGTCGCACGATGGCAATGCAATGAAAACTCGGTGAAAGCCCTGAGGTAATTTCGCTGAAAATCGACGTGGAATTGCCGAAATTGCAGGGATTTGATGGGGCCAAGACACGTATTGGACGTTGTGCGAAGCCGCATAAAACGTCCGAATTCCTCACTGGAAATAACGCGAAACGGAAGCGCGCGAAAGGAAAAATGAGCGCAATCGCTAATGGCGTTAAGATGCGCGCTCGACACCGATGTCTCCCAGGCTCAATCAGGCTCAATCGCAGACTCTTCCTCGCGCCATGCCCCAATACCTCGACGCCGCTGCTTTACTCGAACTCGCTCAACGCGCGGAACACGCCGAAGCCCCCGTGTGCGGCTGCACAAAAACACCGCTCGACGGCTGGCAATCGCAGCCGCTTTCGCTCGACGAGCGGCAACTCGAACAAATCGGCACGCTCATTCCGGAAGACGAGGCAGAACCGACTTTTTCCGAATATTTGCCGGGAAACCACGGTTATTGGTCCGACGAAGCGCCCATTGCTCCGCGCTACTTTCCGTATAACCGCTGCGGCGTGTGGAAATGTACGCAGTGCGGCCGGCTTTATCTGCGTTATACCGAAGGCGGCGGTTATTTCGTCGATCAGCGTATTCGCGCGCTAAAGGCGCGGCTGATCGAAGACGTGCCGCTTTAAAAGCCGCTTACCGTTATGCTGTGCGGCGTCGGGGGCGCATCGCGCGTTCCGGCTCACTCCCTCCACGATCAGACCAGCGCATGGGTATTCGCGAACTCGCCAAGGAACTGAAGCTGTCGGTGTCGACCGTGTCGCGCGCCTTGAACGACAGCGACGAGGTCAGCGACGAGACGCGCGAGCGCGTGCGCGCCGCCGCGCTCCAGCACAGCTACGCGCCGAGCAAGTCGGCGGCGAGCTTGCGGCGCGGGCGGCTCGACCTCGTCGGCCTGATGCTGCCGGTGCGGCGCGAGGAGGAGACCTATACGCACGGCATCTTCATGCGCCTGGCGGACGGCCTCCAGTCCGTGCTGGCGCGGCATGGCATGGACCTCGTGATGTACTCGAGCGCCTCCTGGGACGACGAGTTCGCGCGGCTGCGGCGCATCGTCGACCGGCGTCACGTCGATGGCGTGATTCTCGCGGGCACGCGGCGGCACGACGAGCGGCTCGACTATGTCGCGAGCCGCCATTTTCCGTTCGTCGCGCTCGGCCGCAGCGAGTCGGGGGGCGAGCACGCCTGGATCGACCTCGATTTCGAAACGGCCGTGGCGGCCTGCGTCGCGCAACTCGTCGAGCGCGGGCATCGGCGCATCGCGCTGGCGATTCCCGGCGGCGATGCGATGCAGGCGCACATCTACCTGAGCGCCTGGCAGCGGGCGATGAAACGGCACGGCCTCGCGGTGCCCGAAGGCTACGTCCAGCGCAACGAGCTGTCCGAGCGCGGCGGCTATCTCGCGACTGCGGCGCTGCTCGGCCTGGCCACGCCGCCGGACGCGCTGATGTTCCAGAGCGATTGCATGGCGATCGGCGCCTACCGCAAGCTGCACGAGACGGGCATGACGCCGGGGCGCGATCTGGCGATCTCGGGCGGTGTGCTGGCCGGCGAGGTGTCCGACTACCTCGCGCCGCGCCTGTCCGGCTTCACGCTCGACGCCTGTGCGCTCGGCGAGCGCCTCGCGCAGGCGCTGCTGGCCCAGATCCCCGAGTTCGAGTCGACGTATCGCGCCGCGCGGGAGCCGCAATTGTGGCCGCTGACGCTGCGCGATCGCGACGACGACGCGCCCGTGCCCACGTCCTCCGGCCGCTGAGGCGCGTTAGCGACGCGCCGCGCGCGGATCGGCTCCGCGCCTAAGCAGCACGCATCATCGACATTGTTTTTTCCGCGAATCGCGTTTGCGATTTTCGCAGCCGGCTTGACAGCGTCAGGCTCAGAAGCAACTATCTGGCTGTTTTCCGGAAACGTTTCCGGAAAACGCGGCACGAAGACGGCAGCACGACGCATGCACGGCCAGGCCGGCCGAACGAGACGGCTCCCGCACAGAACCGGAAAGAGCCTCGAACACAGCGCGACACTAACGCGCGAAAAACGGAGACAGCATGAAGAAGCTACTTGCCGCGTCGGCGGCGATCGGTTTGGCATTGTCGCTTTCCTGCGCGCCGCTGCACGCGGCGTCGTTGTCGGTCTGGGCCGTCGACGAGCCTGACGACTACACCGCGAAGATGGCGCAGGAGTTCGCGAAGCTGCACCCGGACGTTCACGTGCAGATCCGCAAGGTTGGCTTTGCGGCGCTCAACGACGAGACCATGCGCGCCGTGATGTCGGGCAACATGCCGGACGTCGTGCCGATCGACAACCCGAACACGGCGATGTTCGCTTCGAAGAATGCGCTGCTCGATCTCGGTCCGTACCTCGCGAAGTCGAAGGTCATCGACGCAAAGCAGATCTTTCCCGGGCCGCTTAAAAACGCCACCTGGAACGGCAAGATCTACGCGATTCCGCGCGGCACGAACACGCTCGCGCTCTACTACAACAAGGACATGTTCAAGGCGGCCGGGCTCGATCCCGAGCATCCGCCGCAAAGCTGGGACGAACTCTATACCGACGCGCAGAAGCTGACCGACGCGAAGAAAGGCGTGTACGGTCTCGCGTTTTCCGCCATCAACACGGAAGAGGGTGTGTTCCAGTTCCTGCCGTTCGTGCAGGCTGCGGGCGCCGACTGGGACCGCATGAGCGATCCGGGCGCGGTGCGCGCGGTGGCGTTCTGGCAGAAGCTGCTCGACAGCAAGGTGGCGTCGCCGGACACGCTCACGCATAGCCAGTCCGAAGCGGCGGCGACCTTCATCAACGGCAACGCGGCGATGGATATCGACGGACCGTGGGAGTTGGGCGCGGTCGACAAGGGCGCGAAATTCAAGTGGGGCGTGGCGCTCCTGCCGGCCGAAAAGGCGGGCGGTCCGCGCGCGTCGGCGCTCGGCGAGCAGAATCACGCGATTCTGCGCGGCGCGAAAGATCCGGCCACGGCGTTCCAGTTCCTCGAATACATGTACGCGCAGCGCGGGCGCAACTGGAACGACTTCGGCATGCTGCCGCCTTCGCGCGACACCAACACGCCGAACCCGAAATGGCCTCAGGCGTATCAGGTCTTCAACGAGCAGATGCAATACGCGCGTCCGCGCGGTCCGAATCCGCAATGGCCGAAAATCTCGAAGTCGATTTCCGATGCGGTTCAATCCGTGCTGACGCATCAGGCGACGCCGCAACAGGCCATGAACGCCGACGCGCAAGCCGTTCAGGCATCGATTAAATAAGTCATCCGAAATAAATTCAGCGGGCCAACGACCGAAGGACGCCGCGCGTCTTCCGGTCGCCGTGCGGTCTTTGAGCGATCAACGCCATGAACACACTGTTGCGCCGTGCTCCGCGCGAGCCGGCTTCGGGCCTGTTGCGCCGCTTTCCGCGCGCCCATGCCTTCGAGATTTCGCTGGCCGTGTTCGCGCTGCTGTATCTGCTGGTGTTTGCCGGGCTGCCGCTCGTCTACAACATCGTGCTGTCGTTTCAGCAGGTCGATCTGATGGAGCCGGCCACGCTGTTGCGCCCGTTCGTCGGCCTCGCGAATTACCGCGATGTGTTCAGCCGCCCGGAAATGCATCAGGTGATCGTGAACACGGTGCTGTTCGTGGGGCTGTCGCTGTTGTTTCAGGTGCTGATCGGTTTCGCGCTGGCGCTGCTGTTTGCGCAGGATTTTCCGTTCGCGAGCCTGATGCGCGGTCTGTTTCTCGCGGGCTGGATCATGCCCGGCCTCGTGGTGGGCGTGATCTGGAAGCTGATTTTCGCGGGCGATTACGGCGTGCTCAATCACGTGCTGATGCAGTTGCACGTGCTGCACGAAAAGATCTTCTGGCTCTCCGATCCGCACTGGTCGCTTTACGCTGTGATTGCGGCGAACGTGTGGCTCGGCGTGCCGTTCAACATGCTGCTGCTGTCGGTCGGCCTCGCGGCCATTCCCAGGGATCTCTACGAGGCCGCGGAACTCGATGGCGCGAACGCGCTGCAACGCTTCACCGGCATCACCTTGCCGATGATGAAGGCCACGCTCGGCGCCGTGATCGCGCTGGGCGCCATCATGACGATGCAGCAATTCGATCTGATCGCGGCGCTCACGCAAGGCGGTCCCGCCAATTCGTCGCTGGTCGCGCAGTACTGGTCGTGGCAGCTGTCGCTGCAAACCTTCGAGGTGTCGGCGGGATCGGCGGTCGCGACCGTGATGCTGGTGCTCGTGCTGATCGTCGCGGTGATCTACGTGCGCTCGACGCGCAACGAAAGGATGCTCTGACATGAAGCGCTACGTGCTGTTTTTCATCGCGCTGTCTGTCACGGTGATTTATCTGTTTCCGCTGTACTGGATGTACATCACGGCGTTCAAGAACGCGAGCGAGATGTTCCAGTATCCGCCCACGTTCTGGCCGCAGCATTGGCAATCGCATTTGTGGCAGGTGTTCAGCGACAGCGGTATGGGAAATTTTCTCTGGAACTCGTTCGTGACGGCATGCGGCACCGTGGCGGTCACGGTGTTCGTCGGGACCGGCGCGGCCTATGCGCTCGCGTTCGTGGAAAACCGCTGGACCCGCTTTGCGATTTTCGCGGTGCTCGTCTTGCAGGCGCTGCCTTCCAGTTTGATGGTCACGCCGATCTTCACTGCGTTCAAGAGTATCGGCCTGCTCGATACGCCGCGTTTTGCCGTGGTGCTCGCGCAGATCACCAAGACGCTGCCGTTTTATATCGTGCTGTGCCGACCGAGCTTCGTGCAGGTGCCGCGCGAGTTGCGCGACGCGGCGCTCGTGGATGGCGCGTCGCCCGCGCGCGCATTCTTCGGCGTGATTCTGCCGCTCGCGGTGAACGGCATTCTCGTCTCGGCCATCCTCGTGTTTCTGCAGTCGTTCGGCGAATACGTGTACGCGCGCTCGCTGATTCTCGATGACCGCTATCAGACCGCAACCGTCGGGCTTTCGGCTTTCGTCGGCGCGACCAAGGTCGACTGGATCGGCATCATGACGTATTCGGCCATTTTCGTCACGCCGATCCTCGTCGCCTTCATGCTGCTGCAACGCAGGATCGTCGCCGGGCTCACCGCCGGCGCGCTCAAGTAACGCATACGGAGAATCGCAGTGGATCGCATACAGATCGAGCGGCTGAGCAAGAGCTACGGCGCCGTGCAGATTTTGAAGGACATCGATATCAGCGTGCCGGAGGGCTGTTTCGTCGCGCTGGTCGGGCCGTCGGGCTGCGGGAAATCCACCTTGCTGCGCACGATCGCGGGACTGGAGCCGATCACGGGCGGCACGTTGCGTATCGACGGACGGATCGTCAACGACGTGCCACCGCGCAAACGCGATGTCGCGATGGTGTTTCAGAGCTACGCGCTTTATCCGCACATGAATATCGAGCGCAACATGTCTTACTCGATGCGGCTTCGGCGCGCTGCGCCGCAAATCATTCGCGAGAGCATCGACGGCGTGGCGCGCACGCTGGGACTCGACCATCTGCTCGCGCGCATGCCGCGACAGCTTTCCGGCGGCCAGCGTCAGCGCGTGGCGATGGGTCGTGCAATCGTACGGAATCCGAAGGTATTTTTATTCGACGAACCGTTGTCGAATCTCGATGCGGCGCTGCGCGTGCATATGCGCAGCGAAATCCGCAAACTTCATCAGCGTCTGGGCGCGACGTCCGTGTACGTCACGCACGACCAGATCGAAGCGATGACGATGGCCGATCATGTGGTCGTGCTGCGGGCCGGGCAAGTCGAACAGCAAGGCGCGCCGCTCACCTTATATCGCGAACCGGCGAACCGCTTCGTGGCGGGTTTTATCGGCTCGCCGTCGATGAATTTCATCGAAGCGGTCATTGGCCCGGACGGACGCAGCGCGCAATTCGGCGCTGGGCAGCGTCTGGATCTTGTTCGCGTGTTCCCTGCGGGCGCTGAAGTGTGGATCGGCTTGCGGCCTGAGCATCTGCGCCTGCATCGCGAGCCACATGGCGTGCGCGGCGTTGTCGATACCGTGGAAAGTACCGGCTCGATGAACTTCATCGCCGTGAAACTCGAGGGCGTGGCTGCGCCGTTGATGATCGCGCAATCCGGCGCGTGCGCGCTGCGCAGCGGCGAGACGATCGGTTTCGATATGGCGGGCGAGCATATTCACGTGTTCGACCGGAAAACCGAACGGGCGCTGTAGACGCAACACAACCGGATTGGGATTCGCCGTTCAATAGTCTTTTGGTACATCTAAATGAAAATCAGCGATGGCAACTGGTTGATCCGCGAAGGGCTCAGCGTGACGTACGCGGCTGCGCCTCATAGCGTGGAGATTGTCGGCGACGAGCTGCTCGTGCATGTCGCGCCGCGCGATGTGTCGAGCCGCGAGCGTCAGCTCGATACGGGGCTGTTCACCTGGCGATTCTTTTCGCCGCAAAGCGGGGTGATCGGTGTGCGTGTCGAGCACTTTGCCGGTGTGCGTGATCGTGGTCCGCATTTTGTGCTGGCGCGTTCGGCGACCGGGATCGTTACGTCCAACACCGAGGAATCGGCGAGCCTCACCAGCGGTTCGCTCACAGTGCGTATCGTCAAATCGGGCGATTGGTCGGTGGACTTTCTGCGCGACGGCGAGCGCATCACGGGCAGCGGCTTTCGTGCGAGTGGACAGGTACACGATGCCAGCCAGCAGGGCGCGGCGTTCATGTTCGAGCGCCTCGATCTCGGCGTGGGCGAGAACGTCTATGGGCTCGGCGAGCGCTTCACTGCTTTTGTGAAGAACGGGCAGGTGGTCGAGAGCTGGAATCGCGATGGGGGCACCGGCACCGAACAGGCCTATAAAAACGTGCCGTTCTATCTGACCAATCGCGGCTATGGCGTGCTCGTGAATCACCCGGAGAACGTGTCGTTCGAAGTGGCGAGCGAGAAGGTCGCGAAGGTGCAGTTCAGCGTGGCGGGAGAGCGGCTCGAATACTATGTGATCGACGGTCCCACGCCAAAGGCCGTGCTCGAACGCTTCACGCAACTGACCGGGCGGCCCGCGCTGCCGCCTGCCTGGTCGTTCGGTTTGTGGCTCACGACGTCGTTCACGACGAATTACGACGAAGCCACGGTCAATCACTTTATCGACGGCATGGCCGAGCGTGGCATTCCGCTGCACGTGTTTCATTTCGACTGCTTCTGGATGAAGGCGTTCCACTGGTGCGATTTCGAGTGGAACCGCGAGACCTTTCCGGATCCGCAGGGCATGCTCGCGCGACTCAAGGCGCGCGGCCTGAAAATCTGCGTGTGGATCAATCCGTATATTGCGCAGCCGTCGCCGCTGTTTGCCGAAGGCATGGAAAAGGGTTATTTACTGCGCAAACCTGATGGCGATGTGTGGCAGTGGGATCGATGGCAGCCGGGGCAGGGTATCGTCGATTTTACGAATCCCGCGGCGGCGCAGTGGTATGCGGGGCATTTGCGGCGCTTGCTGGAGATGGGCGTCGATTGCTTCAAGACGGATTTCGGCGAGCGTATTCCCACCGACGTGATTTATCACGACGGTTCCGATCCGCAAAAGATGCACAACTACTACAGCTACCTGTACAACAAGGTGGTGTTCGACGTGCTGCGCGAAGTGCGCGGCGAAGGCGAGGCCGTGGTGTTCGCGCGATCCGGCACCGTCGGCAGCCAGCAATTGCCCGTGCATTGGGGCGGCGATTGCAGCGCGACCTATGAATCGATGGCCGAAACGCTGCGCGGCGGCCTGTCGCTCGGGCTGAGCGGCTTCGGCTTCTGGAGCCACGACATTGGCGGATTCGAGCATACCGCGCCCGCCGACGTCTACAAACGCTGGTGCGCGTTCGGACTGCTGTCGAGCCATAGCCGTTTGCACGGCAGCAAGTCGTATCGCGTTCCATGGCTGTTCGACGATGAAGCCGTGGACGTGGTGCGCCATTTCACGGAATGGAAGTCGCGCCTGATGCCGTATCTGTTCGACGCCGCGCAACAGGCGGTCGAGCACGGCACGCCGATGCTGCGTGCGATGCTGCTGGAGTTTCCCGATGATCCAGCCTGCGATCAACTGGATCGCCAGTATCTGCTCGGCGATGCGTTGCTGGTCGCGCCGGTGTTCAACGCGATCGGCGACGTGGACTTCTGGTTGCCCGAGGGCCGCTGGACGCATCTCTTCACGGGTAAAACCGTCGAGGGCGGCAGGTGGCTGCGCGAGCGTCACGGCTTTCTGAGTCTGCCGGTCTACGTGCGGCCGAATACGCTGCTGGCGATCGGCACCGAGGATCAGCGTCCGGATTACGACTACGCATCGCGCAGCGAACTGCATCTGTTCGAACTCGCCGATGGCGCGAGCGCCGCGGTCACGTTGCGCGACGAGCGCGGCGCGAGCGTTACGCAAGTGAGCGTGACGCGGCACGGAGCGACGCTCAAGCTGCGCTATGCGGGTGTGAAGGGTGTGAACGGTGCGTTGCCGTTGACGCTGCGCCAATGGCCCGAGTTGCGCGATGCGGGCGGCCTGACGATGCAGGCGAGCGAGGCCGGTGTCGTCGTGCAGTTGCCCGCAGGCGACGGCGAAGCCGTGCTGCACGTGTAAAGCCGATGCGATGATCTGGCTGACGAGCGGAGACGCCTGTCAGCCAGATAAAACAGCAGCGACGCTACTTTCAACTCCACGCATTGCGTCGCGGAATTTATTTCCCCGCAGCGTTCTTCACGTCGCACTGCGCCGACACTTTCTCGCCGTCGCTGAAATCAAACGTCACGGGAATGCTGCTGCCGATCTTGAGCGGATGTTTCGCGTGCTCGAACATCACGTGATAGCCACCGGGTGCGAATTCGAGCGTGCCATTTGCGGGAACGGTTGCCTTGTCGACCATGACCATTTTCGAAGTGCTGCCGCTGCTCTGCGTCTGATGCAGCATCGACATACCGAATGCCTCGGTTGAAATGCCAACGAGATCGACCGGCTTGTCGCTCATGTTCATGAGTTTGAAATAGCCGCCCGAAGGCACGTCGCCCGGCATGGAGCGGATCCAGCAATCCGACACCATGACGGAGTCAGTCGCGGCCATTGCGGCGATCGGAGCGGCGATCGGGGCGGCAAACAGGACGAACGTCGTTGCGAACGAACGGAAAAGAGCGGACATGGTGAATCTCCAGTTTTGAGTTGATAAGGCTTTGGAAATACATCGCGATTAAGCGGGCTTCAGCAATTCGCCCAGGTCGTGAAGCCACGGCGTGGCGCCCTGTGCGTCGCGCGCATACAGGCGCAATTTGCCGTTGGCGTCGAATACGAAACTGGCCGCCGTGTGATTCATGGTGTAGTTGTCTGCGTTCGTGCCGGGGACTTTTTCGAAGACGAGTTTGAAGTCTTCCGCGAGCGTCCTGAGTTGCGCATCGTCTGCGGGCCGCAGTGCGCGGAACGAAGGATTGAAGGCCGCTGCATATTGCGCGAGCACGGAGGGCGTATCGCGTTCCGGGTCGAGCGTCACGAACAGCACCTGAATACGCGCGGCTTTTTCGGGGCCGAGTTGCTGCATCGCCTGGGAGAGTTCAGCCAGCGTGGTCGGGCAAACATCGGGGCAATGCGTGTAGCCGAAAACCATCACGACGATCTTGCCGTGATAATCCGCGAGCGTGCGGGTTTGTCCGTTGGTATCCGGCAGAGAAAACTGGCCTGAAAACTGCGTGTTCCCGGTGATATCCAGATTCTGGAAGGACAGTGTCGGTTGCTGATCGCATCCGGCGAGCGCGAGCGCGCCGGAGAGCGTCAGGACGGCGCAAGCCGTCGCGACTGCGCGTCGCCAAAGGCCGGACGCCGCGGGTAAAAGCGGTTTTTGCATGATGCGTTATCGAAAGCGGGTGCGCGGCGAAGGCGCGCGCGGGCGAGCGCAGACGCAGGCATGAGCCTGGCGTGTCGATCGTGCGAAAAGGACGTGAAGCTGTGGACGTGAAGCGCGCGGCGGCGCTTCAGTGGGCAGACGGCGGCGCGCGCGGATAACCCGCGAAATACGGGAGCGTCGGGAATTCCGCTCGCAATGCGGGCAGGACGACAACAGCCGCAAGAAGCGGGAGCCACGGCGCAGCGGACGGCGCAACAGGCGGCGGCGCCGCGGGCGTGGCGAGCAGATTGCAATAGCCGCAGGCCGCGAGCGGATCGTCCGCTACAGCGGCGTGGCTATGGATCTGCGGACCGGCGGAGCAGAGCGCCGCGTCGGGCGACGCCGCGCGCGCCGAAGCAAGCATTTGACTGACCAGCGGCGCGAAAACAATCAGGCACATGGCCAGCAAGGCGAGCCATGTGCCTGATTGTTTTCGAGTGCGTGCGCGTGCAGTCATGGGCGCATGGTAGCTCACTCTCTCCAGATTGCGGTAGCGAATGTGCACTCGGTTCATGCTGAGTCCGCACGTGAGACGGAATGTCGCGTCGACGAACGGCGCGGTCAGCGATGCTCATCACGCACCGCATTCAGCCGCGATGCGGCTGCAAACCGGCGGCAATCCAGCAGCAATGCCGGGGCATGCAAAGCCCGATCACGCTGCGCGCTTTATCCCTAAAAGAATTGAAAGCCGGATAGAATGCGCGCCATGAGTGCCTTTCGCCGATTCCTGCTGCGAGGCGGCATGGCGAGTCGGGCATGGTTCCTGATCGCGTTGGCCGTCCTCCTTGTACGCGCGCTGCTGCCGGGCGCGGTCATGCTGGATCCGGCATCGGTGGCGCAGGGCGATTTTGCACTCGTGATGTGTTCCGGTCACGGCCCGATGTTCGCGGGCGATTCCGGCGCGGCAGCGAAGATGTCTGATGCCATGCCCGGCATGGACATGACCCACATGACGGGCATGACGCGCGGCGACATGGACATGTCCGGCATGTCGGGCTCGCCCGCACACGATCACGACGCCATGGCCGGCGACGACGGCCTTTGTCCGTTCAGCGCCGCGCTGGTCGTCGCGTGCGTGGGCATCGCACTCGCGATTGCATTGTTCACGCTCGCCCGCGTGACGCAGTCGTGGCTCGCAGTATCGACGCGCCCATTGGTGCGTCTGTCGCTTCATTTCCGGCCCCTTTCGCGGGCACCGCCTCTTTTCAGCTGAATGCCGTCTCCCTGCTGCGCGTCGCGATGGCGCCGCGCACGCACGACCATTTCTTTTAGCTGAATCGACAACATGAAGACCCAACAACGACCGCCGCGCGCGGGCGTCGTCGGCACGCGTGCGTCCGAAACGCACCGCGCCGAACAGCAGGCTTTTGCCTCGCGAGCACGTTTTGAAGCCGCGCCTGTTTGCGCCGTGCTGGCCGTGCTGATGACTTCGCTCGCGGCGATACCCGAGGCGCGAGCGGCAGAACTGGAATCGCCCGTCGCGAGTGCGTCGCCGGATTCGACACCAGCGACATCGAGCGACGCGGGCGCTGCGGACAAGGTCATGGCGCCGATAACGGTGGTCGGCACACGCGGTTCGACTTATATCGCGCCCACGTCAAGCAGCACGACGAGAACCAATACGCCTGTCAAGGATTACGCAGCATCCATTCAGGTCGTGCCGTCCGAGGTCCTGCAGGACCGAGGCGTGACGAGCATCGATCAGGTCGCCGACACCGTAAGCGGTGTGCACGCCGAAGCCAGTTACGGCGGCAATGGCGCGACCTTCTTCAATATTCGCGGATTCAGCGAGAGCAATGGCTTGCGCGATGGTTTCCGCAACTACGGCTATTACGCGTTTCGCGATGTGCAGAATATCGACACCGTGGAGATATTCAAAGGTCCGGCGGGTGCGCTCTATGGCGGCATTGGTGCGGTCGGCGGCTATATCAACACCGTCTCGAAGCGACCGGAGCAGGAGAATTTCGGCGAAGTCAGCGCGACGGCAGGAAGCTACGGCCTCGCGCGCACGACGGTGGATGTGAACCGCGTGTTGAACGACGACTTGAGCATCCGGCTCAATGCATCTGCCGAAACCAACTCGACGTTTCAGGACAACGGCGGCTACAAATCGTGGTCCATTGCGCCGGCCATCACCTGGGACAATCATCACGGCACGTCCGTCACGCTGCTGAGTGAATTCAATCATTTGAATCGCGATGGATTCGACTTCGGCGTGCCGGCGGTCGAAAACTATCAGGCGCTTTCGCGCAGCCGCTATTACGGACTGCGCAGCGGCGTTTATCCGGGCGTCGATGGCGATTACGGTCGTAACGACACCTGGTCCGAAACGCTGTTATTCGAGCACGCACTTTCGGAGAACTGGAAACTGCGCCTCGCCGGTCAGTACGCGTACGCACGCCAGCACTCGACGCAGTCGTTCCCCGACAGCACGACCGCCACGGACAATCTGCTCGAATACTCCGTCTACAGCGGTGCGAATGAATTCTCGCGCCAGTATTCGGCCCGTGCCGAACTGGTCGGCGATTTCTTTACCGGCAGCCTGAAGCATTCGTTGCTGGCCGGCGTGGATTACGGTTATCTGGAAGTCGGCAGCGGCGGCTCGCAGGTTTCCACGATGAACGTGGATCTTTTCAATCCCGGCTACGCATCGGGACTGACCGCGGGCGACGCATTGCCTGGACATCAAGGGCGTGGCGCGGATTACGGCGTTTATGTGCAGGATTTGATCGATCTGACTCGACAGCTCAAACTTCAGGTCGGATTGCGCGCGGATCGCTTTATCAATAGCGCCGATGAAGCAGGTGAGCCGACCGGGCGAGGGCAGCAGACGGCTTTCTCGCCGCGTGTCGGCCTCGTCTGGCAGCCCATGAACAGCACGTCGTTTTTCACCGACTGGAGCCGCAGTTACGCGCCGAATGTCGGTCACAGCGGCAGTAACGTCACGTACGCAGCGGAGGTCGCGGAGCAATTCGAAATCGGCGTAAAGCAGGAACTGATTAAAGATCGCCTGAATGCGAATCTGGCGCTTTTCAATATCAACCGGAATCACATTCTCACGACCGATCCCACGAATCCCTTGCTTGAAGTGCTCACCGGCAAGCAACGCAGCCAGGGTGTGGAGCTGGATATCACCGACAATATCACGCCGCGATGGAAGGCCATCGTGAGCTATGCCTATACGCTCGCGAAGGTCACGAGTGATACGACGTATCCGGTCGGCGACATTCTGAGCAATGTTCCGCGCAACAGTGCAAGCCTCTGGACCGTCTACGATCTGGAGTCCGTTCCGGGCTTGCGGATTGGCGCGGGTGTTTATTATGTCGGACCGCGCGAGGCGACGCTGCCCAACACGTTCAAACTCGCGGGTTACGTGCGTACCGATGCGATGGCTTCTTACCGGCAAGGGCATTGGAAGACGCAGTTGAATATCTTCAATCTGTTCAATCGAAAGTACTACACCGGCGGCTCGGCGGCGACGTTCGATTACACGCTGACGCCAAGCCCGCCTTTATCGGCGCAGGTAACGGTTTCGTACGACTTTTAACTATCGACCGGTCAGGAGCGCTTTTTTTGCGCTACGTCCGGTCTATTTTCGACGAAATCCGACGAAGCAACGCAAACGAAAATACGACGCAAACCGCGTGCCGTGCGGTTTTCTCAAGCCATGCCGACGACGCTTTGAACGTCGCAACTCGATTTAAAACCCGGGCACCGAAAATGCATTGAGGTCGCGACAGAGCTTTATCGGTTATCTGCTCATCATGCCAAGGAGTGGAAAATGATCGGCGTCGTGATACCTGCACATAACGAGGCGAGCTGGCTCGGGCGATGCCTGCTCGCCGCCGCGCTGGCCGCGCGGCACGTCGAGTTGATGGGCGAATCGGTCTGCATCGTCGTCGTGCTCGATAGCTGCACCGACGATTCGGCGTGCGTCACGCAAGCATTCGGGGCAACCGCGCTCACGGTGCAGGCGCGCAACGTAGGCATCGCCCGCGCGACGGGTGCGAGCCATCTGATTGCACTGGGCGCGCGCTGGCTGGCGACGACGGACGCCGATACATGCGTCGCGCCTGACTGGATCGTGGCGCAACTGGCCCTGCGGGCCGATGTGGTTTGCGGTGCGGTCGAGGTCGACGACTGGGGCGCGCATCCACCGTGTGTGCGCGAAACGTGGTCGACGCATTATCGAAGTGTCGATGGACATCGCCACGTCCACGGAGCCAACCTCGGCGTGTGCGCGAGGGCGTATCAACGGGCGGGCGGATTTCCGCCGCTTGCGTGCGGCGAGGACGTGGCGCTCGTGGATCGGCTCACGGCGAACGGCGCGACGATTGCCTGGAGCGTTGCGCCGCGCGTGACGACGAGCGCGCGCACCGATTTCCGCATTCGCGGCGGCTTTGGCGACACCTTGTCGTCGTGGTCGACCGGCGTCGCCTGTGCACCCGCAGACATTACGTTGAACGGGATGCTGCAAGGAGAACATCATGAATAGCGCCGACGGATCGCTCTTTGTCGTCTCGCCTCATCTGGACGATGCGGTGTTCGGATGCGCGACGCTGCTGGCTGCGCAACCCGGCGCCACGGTTTGCACCGTATTCGCCGGGACGCCACGAGCGCCGCAGATTCAACCGTGGGATGAGGCGGCGGGTTTCAGCGATTCGTCCGAGGCGATGCGCGCCCGCACGCGAGAGGACGAACGCGCGCTCGCACGCCTGGGCGCACGCGCGATTCGCCTGCCATTTCTCGACGGCCAGTATGGCGAATTGCCTTCTGTTCGCACTTTGGTGAGGGCTTTACTCGCGCGCTTCGATTCGCGCGATCGATCCACGCTTGTCGTTCCGCTCGGGCTGAGGCACCCCGATCATCTGCGTGTATCCGATGCATGGCTCGCGCTGTTGCGAACGCGGACCGTGCAGTCGTGCATCGTCTACGAAGATGCGATCCATCGTGCGGTGCCAGGCATCACGGCGGCACGCCTAGACGAACTGGCGGCTGCGGGACTGCGTGTCGCCGCAGTCGATACGTCCTGGTATCCGCAGCGCGAAAGCGTACGCGCACGGCGTTCGAAGCAGCTTGCCGTGCGGGCTTACGGCAGTCAGCTTCAGGCTTTTGGCGATGACGTACCCGCCGATCTTTCCGAACCGGAACGCTTCTGGCGCGTGGAGTCGCCGAGGCATCCGGGCGTGCCGCCTTCGCCGCGCGATCGCTACGCCAGCGACTCTCTCGCGGCGACGCTCAGTTGATCGGCGCACCAGACGTCGAGGGTGAAGTCCGCGTCGTCGACGTGTACGGCCTGCCGTAACGAAGCGGCGCGGGCATACCGATCGAACAGGCTGTGAACCGCGTAGCCGGTCATGAGGAAGTCGTCCGCATCGTGTCGCCAGTGACAGCACAGCAATGCGCCGTCATCGTCGAGGGATGAACACGCGAGTCGCGCGAGTGCGCAGCAACGCGCTTCGTCGAGATAGTACGCAAACTCGCTGATAACGATCAGATCGAAGCGGCCTGCGGGCCAGTCCTGTGGCATGGCTCGCGTTTCGACTCTGGCGGCGGCTCGCTCGCCCAGTCGCTGACGTGCGAGCGCGACCGCACGCGGCGCGAAGTCGGCGCAAAGCAATGCTTCGCAGCGATCGGCGAGCAGCACGGAGAGTTCGCCGGTCGCACAGGCGGGTTCGAAAGCGCGTCGATACGTCTCTCGCGGGAGCGCCGCCATCATCAGCGCCCGCTTGCGCGCCTCGTACCAACTCGTGCGATAGCGCCACGGATCGGGATCGCATTCGAACGCTGCGTCGAATCGCGCGGCATCGTCCGCTCGCCTGGTGTGCATGCGGCCTCCTGTCGCCGTTATAGCTGCCAGTTCTCGCCCATCCCGGCGAGCGCGCCGCCCAGCGACGCGAGGTCGCGCTCGGCGTGGCTCTGGCGCATGAACACGGCAAGGTCGGCTGTCATGTGCGCGAACCACGCGTCCTGGCAGAGCGGTCCGGCGCCCAAACCACGCGCGCATGCACGCAACACAGTATCGCAGGCATCTTCGACGGCGGCGCGAACCCTCAATGCATCGGCTGATCCGAAGGCGCGCGGGTCTGTGTCGATACATCGCGCCGATTCACGCAGTAATGCGCGCGCGGCGGCGAGTGCCGCGTCGGCTTCGCCGAGATGAGCGTGCAGATGCGGATCTTTGCGACGCGCGGCGACTTCGCGCAGGCGGACGGCGAGCGCCGCCGCCGCGCCGTACCAGCAAGCGGCGATACCTGCGCCGCCGTGCCAGAAACCGGGCCGTTCGAGGTAAGCGCGGGGCGGCCCGATGAGGACCGCGTCCGCGCCATCCATGTCGATCTCGACACTTTGCGTGGCCAGCATTCCCACCGCGTGCCACCCGCGCGTGCTGACGCGCAGATTGGGTTGCATCACACGCAGCGCGGCGAGCCAGTCACTCCGCTCGTCATCGACACACGTCACGAGTGCGTGCGTGACGAAGGCCGCGCCGGAACACCACGGTTTGGTGCCCGAGAGCCGGACACGCTGTCCCTCTTTCCACGTGACGCGCAGATCGTTGTGCGGCATCCGCGCGGCCCACACGGCCCAGAGGTCTGGAGCTGCGTCTCCCGTCCGCGGCCGATGTGCGTCGAGTTCAGTCAGGATGGCGATCGCGTCGGCGTGCGCTTCGAAGATCTTCACCAGCGGCAGATCACGCGCGGCAACCGCCGCGAGAAAGCGCCAGCGCGCCAGCGTCTGACCGCCGCCGGGTTGCGGCAACGCGGGGCAGGCCTCGACAAGTCGATAGGCCGCCGAAGCCAGACCGACGGCATCGAGCGGAAACTCGATGCCGTGCAGGGCAGCGCCGATTTCCGGATTTGCGGCGCAGTCGGCCGCATGCCAAACGGGGATTCCCTGCATTCGCGCCTCCAGAGCGGTCGCGAACCAATGGCGTGACGGCGTGACGCTCCGTGCAATCATCTGCACAATCACACGGGATGGAGCGTGCGCGGTGATGACGCGCCTCCGGTTCGCATTGATAACGCTCTACGCGAATTTCATTCCCGACCTGGAATAGGGACGTACCACGGTGGCGAGGAGGCTAAGGCATCCGGAAGCCGCAGCGCAGTTCGGCTCACCGATCGCTCGCAGATGCCCGGCTCACTACTCTCGTAGAGTCCAGGCGAGAACGCTCATTGCCCCGCAACGACAACCGCGCCGCGAAGCTTGAAGAACGACACGAGGTCTCGCAGCGCGCTCGACTGCTGCGCCATCGAATGAGCCGCCGCGCTCGCTTCCTCGACCAGCGCCGCGTTCTGTTGCGTCACCTGATCCATCTGCGCAACCGCGACGTTGACCTGCTCGATGCCGGTGTGCTGCTCCGACGATGCCGCCGAGATTTCCGCCATCAGATCCGCGACCTGCCTGACCGAATGCACCACGTCGTCCATCGTCTGGCCCGCTTCCTCCACCAGTTGCGAGCCGGTGCGAACGTTCTCTGCGGAAGCGTCGATGAGTTCCTTGATTTCCCTCGCAGCCGTCGCGCTGCGTTGCGCCAGCGTGCGCACTTCGCCCGCGACCACGGCGAAGCCTCGCCCTTGTTCTCCGGCGCGAGCGGCCTCGACCGCCGCGTTGAGCGCGAGAATATTCGTCTGAAAAGCAATCCCTTCGATGACGTCGATGATGTCCGCCATTTTTGCGGAGCTCGTGCTGATGTCCTTCATGGTGCCGACCACGCGGCTCACGACGGCGCCGCCGCGCGCCGCCACGTCCGACGCACTGGCCGCAAGCGTGTTGCCGCGCCGTGCGTTCTCCGAGTTCTGCTTCACCGTGGACGTCAGTTCTTCCATGCTGGCCGCCGTTTCCTGCAATGAGGCCGCTTGCTCTTCGGTGCGCTGGCTGAGGTCCGTGTTGCCCGCCGCAATCTCGGCAGAGGCCGAGGCCACGCTCTCGCTGCCGTTTCGCACGCGGCCGACGAGGTCGTTGAGGCCCTCGTTCATCGTGTTCAGCGCACGCAGCAACTGGCCCGTTTCGTCGTCCCCGTCAATGACGATCACCGACGTGAGATCGCCCTTGGCGACCGTGCTGGCGATTTCGAGCGAACGGCGTACCGGCACGACGATAGAGCGTGTGATCAGCATGGCCGCGATAACGCTGAGTGCGATCGCGCCGGCGACCAATACCGCAGTGAGCACCAGCGTCGTGCGATAACGGGAAGCCGCTGCGGCCGCGGCATGGTCCGCGCCCTGTCTGTTGAGCGTGACATCGCGCGTGATGACGTCCGCCGCCGCCATGAAGAGGGGCGACGAATCGCCGCTCGCCAGCTTTCTCGCTGCTTCCAGTTGGTCTCCGTCGCCTTGGGCTAACGTGTTGAGCCGGGTGTCGACGTCCAGATACGACGACCAGGCGCTTTTAAAGTCGTTAAGCAATTGCTCCTGTTCCGGCGACGAAACGACACGCTGGTAATTGCCGAGCGCGCTGTTCAGCGATGCAATCGCGTCGTTTCGCCTCTGCACGAATGTCGTTTTCGTGCTCGCGTCCGACGCCATCGCCACCACCAGCGACGCGCGCCGGGCGTCATTCATATAGGCCCGAATTTCGCCTAGTGCCTGCACGCCGGGTAGCCATTTGTTTGCCAGCTCATCGGTTCCGCGATAAATGCGCGACACTTGCAGCAGCGCGAGGCCGCCAATGAGACACAACGAAAAAATGGCGATTCCGAAGCCGATACTCAATTTGCCGGCAATACCGATGTTTCTCAGTCGCATTTCAGATTCTGTAGCGGTGATGATGCGCAATAGACTGCGCGCCCCGAAGTTCGAAGCGATGGCTACGCAAACCGACACGAGTGAGCGTAGCCGTCAACTCCGCACTTTGCCCTGGTCTCAGGCTTGTTCGTTTCCCGGTTTCAATGCCTGAGCGGTCACCGCGGTATCCGGCTCGTCTTTCGTGCGCGTACCGGTGGCCCAGTGCGCGCGCGGAACTTCGACGGCATAAACACTGATCGCTGCGTACGGCGAACCTAGCGTTTGATGCACCGCCTCCGCGACGGCTTTAATGCACGATTTGATGAGTTCGTCACTGCGGCCTTCGAGAAGAGAGATTTGAACAAGTGGCATGATTTTCTCCTTTTAAACGGAGGAAATCATGCGGCGATGCTGAATCGACGGTCCAATACCGTTTTAGTTAATTATCCATATCAAATTGGCATTGAGCGTTATTCGATGCGTGAAATCAATATTCATTCGCGATAATTCGTAAATTGAGGTTTATTGGCAAAAATCAATGAAGTCCGATCCTCGCCACTTGGTCCCTCGCCATTTAGCTGCCCCGATTTTCTCGAATCACCTTCTCCGCAGCCGCTTGCGCTTCGCTTGCCATGCCGTCATGAACGCGCGTTGCAAGCGCGGCGAGCGGGGTCTCCGAATCGAGCAGATGGCCGTCGCGCTCGTGCGTATCGACGCGCACGCGCATCGACAATCCAATCCGCAGCGGATGCGCGGCCAGATCGCCGGGGTCGATCGAAATCACCACGGGCACACGCTGCACGACCTTGATCCAGTTTCCCGCTGCGTTCTGCGGCGGCAACATCGAAAACGCACTGCCGGTTCCCGCAGAAAATCCTTCGACGCGTCCGCGATAATTGACCTTCGACCCGTAGATATCGGAATTGATCGTCACCGGCTGGCCGACGCGCATATTGCTAATCTGCCCCTCCTTGAAATTCGCTTCGATCCACAAGCCGTGCAGTTGCACGATCGACATCAGCGTGAGACCCGGACCGACCTGCTGGCCGATCTGTACGGTGCGCTGTCCCACCACGCCATCGATCGGCGCAACGATGGTGGTGCGTTTGAGATTGCGCCACGCCAGTTTGAATTGCGCGACTGCCTGAATCACGCCCGGATTGTCTTCGACGGCGAGGCGGCTGCCGAGCGCGCGCGCTGCGTCCAGTTGTGCCTGCGCCGCGCCGAGTTGCGCCTGCGCGCCCGTCACGGCGGCTCGCGCGCGCGCCAGTTCCTCGGGCGAGACAACTTCGACGGACGCGTGATCGCGCGCGGCCAGCGCGCGCTGTGCGAGATCGAGATCGGCCTGACGCGCCTTCACCGCTTCGGCGTACATCGTCGCGGAATAGCGCGCGTTGGCGGTTTGCCGCACGGCTTGCGCGAGTTGCGCCTTCGCTTGCGCGAACGCGACCGAAGCTTCCGCGTCGTCGAGTTGCACGAGCGGCTGTCCCGCGCGCACGCGTTGCGTATCGGCGGCGGCGACGTCGATTACCGTGCCCGCCGTTTGCGCGGCGATCTGCACGACATTGCCCGCGACGTAGGCGTCGTCGGTGTCTTCGCGAAAGCGCGCGGTCGTGAACCAGTACGTTGCCGCCGCGAGCGCGGTGACGGCGGCGACCGCGCCGAAGATCGCGAAGCGTCGCCGCCGCGTCGCGCGCTTGCGTTCGAGCAGGACGGCGTTCGCGGCAAGCGTGGCCGGATCGGGATGGAGGTTGGTGTGGTCGTGGTGCATTAGTTGACCCGCGCGCTGGTGAGTCGTTCGTTGGATCGATCCGTGAGGCGATCGTGGGAGGGGAACACGACATCGAAGTGCGAGATCGCGGGGCCGGGCAGCGTGCGTTCGTCGAAGCCGCCACCGAGCGCGCCGATCAGCGCGACGCGCAGCGTGCGTTGCTGCGACTGCAGATCGATCAGTTGGGCGCGTTCATCGTAGAGCGTGAGCTTCGCCGTATTCACGTCTTTCTGCATCAGCAAACCGCGCCGGTGTCGCTCTTCGGCGATCGAGACGTAGCGCTGCGCGGCGTCGGCGGCATCGCGTTCGCCGCTCACGAGACGGTCCACGGTCGAGAGCGAGACGAGCGTGCGCGCGACATCGCCCAGCGCCGTATCGACGGTCTTGTTGTAGAGCCCGATGGCGACATCGGCGTTGGCGGCGTCGCCCGAGAGCTTCGCCTTGAGGCGGCCGCGATCGAAAATCGGCAGCGATACAGCCGGACCGGCGGACCCCGCCAGCGCCTGGCGCGAGAACATTGCGCCCGGTGTGAGGGCGAGCAGGCCGGCGAAGCCGACGAGGTTCACGTCGGGATAAAACTCCGCACGCGTGCCGTCGATCGCGGCGTAGGCGGCTTCGACGCGCAGACGGGCCGCGACGATATCGGGTCGACGCCCGAGCAGATCGGCGGACAGACGTGCGGGCAACGGTTGATCGGCGAGACTGGAGAGACTCGCGGGACGCGGCCTGGCAAGCGCGAGGCCTCGCTCGGGACCGCCGCCGGAGAGCACGCCCAGTTGCAGTTGCGCGAGACGGATACGCTCGTCGGCGAGTTCGATCTGCGCGATGAGCTTGTTGCGGCGTACGGCGGCATCGTCGGCGTCGTAGCCGTTATCGATGCCGCGCGCCGTGCGCTCGCGCAGCACCGCGGTGATCTGGTCGCTCGCGTCGCGTTTCTCGATCCAGAGGTCGCGCAGCGCGTAGGCCTGGTCAAGATCGCAATAGAGCGTGACGATGGCGAGGGCAAGGGTGAGGCGCGCCTGTTCCGCGTCGACGCGCGCGGCGTCGCGCAGTGACAGCAGACCGCGCGTAGCCGCCGCATTGCGTCCCCATAGATCGAGCTGATAATCCAGTGCGACGAAAATAGAAGATGGCGATTGAACAGGATTACCAAATAATTGCACGGGTACGTCGTAGCCGTTCGCGGAGACATTGGCGACGCCGTTCGATTGCGGCATGCGCGCCTTGTTGACGGTTGCGCCCGCGGTGGCCGTGAGTCCCGTCAACGATGAAAACTGCTGCAACTGCGATTGCGCTACGCCGATACGCGCCTTCGCGATCTGCAGATCGGGATTGTGCGCATAGGCTTCGGTTACGAGCTGGTCGAGCTGTGGATCGCCGAACTGGCGCACCCAGTCGGGCGCGGGCCACGCGCCGGCGCTGCTCGATTTCGGCGTATCGGACAGCGTGCGCGAGAGCGCGTTCGCATCGGGCGTGTGCGGCTGCAAGCCTGGCGTGATCGTCGGCACACAGGCGCACGCGAGCAGCGTGGCGCTGCAGAACGCGAGCAGGCGCTTCATCGTGGGTGTATTCATCCGCGACGCTCCTGCACGGTGGCGCGCGCGGTCCAGCGCGGATGCGAGGCGTCGAGCGGCCCGAGCTTTCCTGTGAACCCGTCGATCAGACCATACAGAATGCCCTTGAGCTTGGCGCGCTTGTCCTGCTCGCCGAGCACAACCTGCACGATTTGCCAAAGCGTGAGCAGATTCGGCACCAGCGCGACCGGAAAGCGTGGGCCATATTGAATGGCGATCTGCATCGCGTTGCGGGCGCTGTAATAGCGGCGCGTCCACGGGTGATTCATGGTCGGGATATTGAGCGGGCCAATGCGTCTGCGCGCCTTTTTGCCGATGCGATGACGCAGCACGAGCGCGGGCACGAGATAGAGCGGCACGTTGTGTGCAAGCGCGCGAAAACAGTATTCCGTGTCGACGTGGTCGATAAACAGCGCTTCGTCGAAACGGCCCAGTGCGGCGTAAGCTTCGCGCGACACCAGGCTGCCCGACGAAATCAGAAACGCACAGCGCACCGGTTGCGCGGTGGCTGCCTCGCTGATGTCGAATTCGAGTCGCCGCACGCCGATGCCGTTGGTCGCGAGCGCGGGCAGAAAGCGGCCGTCGTTTTCATCGAAGATGCGCGGCCCCGCAATGAATGGCCGTCCGGCGAGGCGTTTTGCGAATGCGCGCATCGCCGGAAAATACGCATCGGGGATCACGGAATCCTGATCGAACAACGCGACGGCATCGATCCTGTCTTCGAGCGCGAACAGATGCGCAAGGCCCACGTTATACGCGCCTGCAATGCCCCCGCGATTGCCGTTTTGAATCAGCGTATAGCCGTCGCGTTGCGCGGCGTCGCGAGCGGCGTTGTGCGCCGCTTCCGCATAAGGCGTATTGTCGATCACCACGAGCGCTTCGCACGCGTCGCGCAACGCGGTGAGGCGCGCGAGTTGTTCGCCGCTCGGGTGGTAGAGAATGACAAGTGCGCCTGATCGCATCGCGTGGTTCCTCTTTTTATCGTTCTGGTGTCAGTGCCCGAGTGTCATGGCGGCGCCCCGTTTGGGTCGCGTGAACCACATCATCGTGGCGAGCACGACGCAGGTTGCGGACGCCATGAAGAACATGTCGCTGGTCGCCATCATGTAGGCCTGCTGCAGGGTCACCTGATGCAGTGCGCCGGCTTCGCGTGCGCCGCTGATACCCATCGCATGCAGCGTGGCCACGTAGTGTTGCGTGCCGCCCGATTCCTTCGTCACCGATTGCGCGAGAGTCGCGTAGTGGAACGTCGCGCGGTGGTCCCAGAGCGTCACGCTCATTGCCGTGCCGAATGCGGCGGCGAGCGTGCGCAGGAAATTCGACAGGCTCGATGCGGCGGCAAGCTGATGATCGGGCACGCGAGAAAGCGTCGCTGCCGTCAGCGGGATAAAGAAGCAGGGCAGGCCGATGCCCTGAATCAGGCCGGGCGCGACGATCTGCGTGAACGACATGGTCAGCGTGAAATGCGTGTCCCACCACAGCACGGCGGCGAACACGAGAAAGCCGAAGGTCGTGAGCACGCGTGCGTCGAAACGATGTGAATAAAGACCGACGAGAATCGAAAACACCAGCGCGAGAATGCCGAGCGGTGCAGTCGCGAGGCCTGCGTGAAAGGCGTCGTAGCCCATCACTGCCTGAAGCCAGAGCGGGAACACCACGCCGACAATCGAAAAACTCGCCATGCCGAGCGAGATGATGAGCACGCAGAACGAGAAGGTGCGATCGCGGAACAGGCTCAGGTCAATGACCGGTTGCGCTTCGCCCGCTTCCCAGAGTAGCAGCGATACCAGCGCGAGTGCGGCGACGATGGCGAGCGTGACGATCAAGGTCGAGTCGAACCAGCCCGCGTCGTGGCCCAGATCGAGCATCGCCTGCAGTGCGCCCACGCCGACCACCAGCAACGCGATGCCGATTAAATCCACGGGAACGCGTTCGCCGCGTTTCGCGTCTTTTCTCAGCATGGTTGCGCAAACAACGAATGAGAAGAGGCCGATCGGCAGGTTGATGAGGAAGATCCATTCCCACGACAACGTGTCGATCAGGTAGCCGCCGACCACGGGGCCGAAGATCGGCGCGAGCAACACGGTCATACCCCAGAGCGCAAGCGCGAGTGTGCGTTTCGCGGGCGGGAACGTGCGCAGAAGGATCGTTTGCGAAAGCGGCACCATCGGCCCCGAGCAGAGCCCTTGCAGCGCGCGGCAGGCGACCAGCACATGCAGATCGGCGGCGAGGGCGCACATCAGCGAAGTGAGCGTGAAAAGCAGCACGGCGCTCACGAAAAGGCGTGTTTCGCCGAGCCGACGCGCGAGCCAGCCCGTGAGCGGAACGGCAATCGCCGCGGCGACGGAATACGAACTGATGACCCATGTGCCCTGGCTGTTCGCCACGCCGAGGCTGCCCGAGATCGCAGGCACGGCGACGTTGGTCACCGTCGAATCGAGTACTTCGATGAAGGTCGCGAGCGACAGCGCGAACGTCAGCAGCGCGAGGCGAACGCCGCCAGGTGCGTGCGTGGCGCTCGCGTCGGGGATCGTGAAGGGCGAGGCCGTGCTCATGCGCCCGCCACCTTGAGCAGGGGCGCGCGTGCCGTCTCCGGCGCGGTTTGCGATGTGGCTTGCGGCACGAAGCGCTCGATAAAACGCGCGGCTTCGACGCAACCGTCGGGCGAGGTCGCGAGCTTGTCGCGGATCAGCGCGCAGCGCGTGGCGATGCGCGGATCATGCAGGACGCGGGCGAGCGCGCGGGCCAATGCGGCTTCCTTGATCGGTGCATCGAGGCGCAGGCCGCAACCGGCGTCGGCGACGCGTTGCGCGTTGTCGAACTGATCGTGCGCGAACGGCGTGACGACTTGCGCGATACCGGCTTCGAACGCCAGCGACGCGGTGCCAATGCCGCCGTGATGCACAAGCGCGCGGCAACGCGGCAGCAGCGCGCGCAGCGGGACATAACGGCGTTGCAGCAGGCGCTGGCGCGGCATATCGCGGCCGCGTTGTGCGTCGTCGAGCGCGACGTCCGAGCCGAGCAGCAGACCGCGTGTGCCGGTCGCGCGCAATGCGTGCAGCACGGCGCGCGCATAGTGCTGGCTATCGACGAGCGTCGAGCCCGCCGTGAACACCACCGGCGGTTCGCCCGCGCTCAGGAACGCGTCGAGTTCCGCGTCGGGCGTGCCGCCGTCGAGATCGTTGAAGAGCGGAAAGCCGCATTGCCGGTGCTGCGCCGGCCAGTCCGGCTGAGGCGCCGCGAACCAGTTCGGGAAGAGACAGAGCACGCCATCGGTCGAATGAAGCCAGCGGCCCAGAATGCGCTTCGCGGGCGGCAGCGCGAGCGTCGCGCGCAATGCGTTCAGATGCGGTCCGCACACGGCGTCGAGCACGGCGCGCTCGATCAGCGTCATCAACGCGGTTTTGAGCGCGAGGGGCAGGCCGCGCGGGATCGTGAGACGCTTGTGCGCCGGTGGCGCGTGCGCGGAGAGCAGCGTCGACGGCGAGACCTGGACGGACACGTAAGGCGTGCCGTGCCGCTCCTGCAGCAGCCGCGCGGAAAACGCCCACAGCGTGCCGACGAGAACCGTGTCGGGACCGCGCAGCGCGTGGAGGGCGGCGTAATGCGGTTGCAACACGGGCGCGATCAAGGCCCATAGCGTCTTGAACGATGTGCGCGGATGCCAGAGCGCAGGATTCGCGAGCGCAGCCGCATAGTCTTCGGCGAGACCGATCGCAACGAAGGAAAAACCTTCGCGACGTGCGGCAGTTTCGAATGGCGGATGCGAGCAGAACACCACGCGATGACCGCGCGCGGCGAGCGCCCGCCCGACGCCGAGCAGCGGGTGCACATCGCCAGCCGAGCCTATTGCGGTGATGATGATTTGTGCCATCGGGACGCCGTGCGTGTCAGTCGTTTTTATGGTGTTCGCGGCGTTAATAAATGCCGGGAATCAGCGCCGCGACTTCGCGGCGGTAGCGCGCGTAAGCGTCGCCGAAATGCCCCGTGAGCCAGCTTTCTTCGATTCGCACTTTGAAGGCCAGCGACGCGAAGATCAGCGCGACTCCGGCCATGCCGCGCCAGGTCCCGCCAATCAACGCTGAACCGGCCAATGCGATCAGACATCCTGTATAGATAGGATGTCGAACTAATGCGTAAGGTCCGGTACGGATGAGTTCGTGGCCTTCCTTGAGCGTCACCGACACGCTCCAGTTCGCGCCCAGATGCACGCGCGCCCACACCGAAAACAGCAGCCCGGCGACGAGGACCGCGAATCCGCCGAACTGCATCGCACCCAGTCGCGCCAGATCGGGTGAGAGCGTGGTTAGTGTCGGGTCGGGCAGGATCAGGATTGCGCCGCCCGCGATCAGCGGCAGCGACTGCCAGGTACGTGCGCTGCGCGCTTCGCGGCGCGCGGTGGTCTTGACGGCTTGCGCCGTCGCGATCCAGTAAGCGAGCCACACGAGCCACGGAACGACAATGGCGATGCTTTGAACGATATTCATGAACGGATCTCGACGGTGGAGGTGGAATGCGAGCGCGCGCAAGCGGCGCGGATCACGACAGCGCGGGCACCTGGAACGGCAGACGCTGCGGCGTGCTCGAGTTCGGCATCGTGGCAAGCGACGTGTAAGTCTCGCGCTCGCCGCAAAAGAAGTCGCAGAGCACGCTACGCATCTGCTCCTGTTGCGTGCGTCCTTCGAGATCGAGGAAGTGCCCTGCGCCGCGAATCGTCGCGAACTCCGCGTGCCGTACGAAATCACCCAGACGGCGCACATCGGCGGCGGTGGTGTATTCGTCGAGATCGCCGTTGACGAATTTCACGTCGCAATCGATGCGACGGAATTCGTCGAAATATCGCTCCGGCTTCATGGCGAGAATCTGGTCGACGTGAAAGGCAGCCTGATCCTGCTCGTCGCGCGGCAGACGCGTCAGATAGCGATAGTTGTAGAGCTTCATGATGCGCGGCAGATGACGGCCAACGGTGTCGTTGAGCAGTTGTGCCGCCTGAAGGTTCTGACCGGCCGCGATGTGGTCGCGTGCGCGCGTCACGTAATCGGTCATCGCCGCGTTGAGGAATGGCGAGAACGACGCAATGGCGGCGCGCCGTACGCTCGCGCAGCCGCGCGCCAGTGCGAATAGCGACGCCACGCCGCCCCATGAAACCGACAGCAGATACGCCGGATGAAAACGATCGGCGATATGCATGAGGATGTCGATCTCGTCATCCTTGGTGAGCGTGTAGTCGCACGCGTTGTGCTGGCGCGACTGGCCCGCGTACGGCAGATCGAAGCACAGCGCATTGACGCGTTCGCCCAGATAACGGATGGTCTGGCCAAACGATGCTGTGGTCGCCAGCGCACCGTTGACGAGCAACACGGTTTCGAACGACGGATCGAAGCAATGATGCTCGACGTAGACTTTCATGCCACCCGGCAGTGGCAATAGCTGCTTCTCGACTGACATGAGACTTTTCCCCCGCATGTAGCGCTGAAAGACGAACGCACTCACAGCCGTCATGGCCAGGCCGCGACTGACTGCACTCGATTTCGCCAGGGCCACGCCGCGCATCGACGCGCAACGTTGCCTGCTATGTGGTGACCCGTGGCTTGGGGTGTCTCCTCCAGGCCTTGTGTCGGGCGCGGCAGTGAGGCCGCCGCTTGCGCCTTGTAGCGGCGCTCGCACGATTTGCTGCACTGCTTCTAATGCAACAGGTGTGCCATTCGACTGACAAATTCGCGCGCCGGATTTCGAGGGCGGGCCAGGATCGTTGTGGGGCGGACTTCTTCAGGCGATCGTCGGAGGTAGATTTTGCGGGCCGGCAAAAGTCGATGTGCGCGCAGCGAACGGCGCGATGCGAGCGGCATTGGGCGTAACGTAATGGCTCACTCGGCTTGTTACGGAACACGGCGTAACGCGGCTGGTTTTTGTAATGCAATTCGAATTCAAAGCGAATTCTTTTAAAGCATTCGAAACATGGCGGACACAACGATTAGCGCGGATTTCGCATAAACGCGTTATCTATGATTTTTGTGCGTGAGAACGTCGCGTCGTTCGGACGTTTATGACCTGCCAGATTGGGTAGGTTGCGCGTGGTTTATGTTGTGTTAATGCTGTGCAACCAACGGCGTGCGTGCGCGCTTGTATCGAATCGTGCGTTCGATGAGTTGTCGTTTTTATTCGAGTACGCGGGGTGCTCATCACCGCGCGCCACGTTCAGCAACGTGGCGCGTCGTCTCAACAATTATCGGTGTTAGACCGGTTTGATTTCGTTGCGGATGACACCAACGCCAACAATGTCGGTTTCCATCATGTCGCCCGGTTTCAAAAATTCCGGCGGCTTGCGCGCGAAGCCGACGCCCGAGGGCGTGCCAGTCGCGATGATGTCGCCGGCCTCCAGCGTCATGCCGCGCGACAGTTCGGCGATGATGCGCGGGATCTTGAAGTACATCTGCTGATAGCTGGCATTCTGCTTCTCGACGCCATTCACGCGGCAAATGACACGCACATCATCGAGCTTCACGCCGGCCGCCGTGACGATCCACGGTCCCATCGGGCCGTGGCCGTCGAGGCTCTTGCCTTTGAACCACTGGCCGCCGTGACGCTTCTGCTGAATATCACGTTCGGTCGTGTCGTTGAATGCCGAATAACCGAACACGTAATTCATCGCGTCCGCCTCGGCGATATTGATGCCGGTGCGACCGATAATGACGGCCAGTTCCGCTTCCCAATCCGTGCTCGTGGAATTCGCCGCGTCGTAGGGAATCGGGTCGAACGGCCCGTTCATCGTGTGCGTTCCCTTGGTGAAGAAAACCGGATGCGCGGGCAACGTGTTGGTTTTATTGTCGGTGCGCACGGCCTGTCCTTCCTCGAAATGGTCGAGATAGTTCCAGCCGACACAGTAGATGTTGCGATCCGGGCGCGGGATCGGCGAAAGCAGTCGCACTTTATCGAGCGGCAGTAACGTCGATCGCGGATGTTCGCTCAGCGTCCTGACCTGCTCCAGTGCGGGATCGCCGATCTTGATCAGCGAGAGCATCGAGGTCGGATCGAACGCCAGCTTGAGATGACGTGCATGCGCTTCGGCCTTGAGATCGAGCAGGCGTCCGTCGTCGAGCACGACGCCGACGGTCGGCTCCGCGCCGACGCTATACGTGACGAGGCGCACGCCAAGCTGCCCCGCGAGAGGCGGAATCGATTCGATCTTCGTGCCCGCTTGCTGTTCCTGCGCGGCAAAAACGCGGCCGGAAAAAACACCCGTTGCGGTGGCGGTGAGGGTGGCGCCAGCCTTCAGCAAATTACGACGACTCTTATCCAATGGTTATCTCCGATCAGGCAGCACTTGTTTCTGGAATTCTGTGAGTGCGCCGCGGGCCATTATGACGGAGTTGATTGCCGAGCCGCAGATCGGAATTGGAAATCGAATCGACAGTTTTTTGAAAGAAATAGCTAAACAGAAAGAATGCGCCGATAAAAAAACGCCAACCCGGCCGGGTTGGCGTTTTGCATGATTCGCTAATGCGATCAGAACTGGTTCATCGTGTTGTCTTTGCCCGCCGCCTTCAGTGCGGCTTCGCCGCTGAAGTATTCCTTGTGATCGTCGCCGATATCCGAGCCGGACATGTTCTGGTGCTTGACGCACGCGATGCCTTGACGGATTTCCTTACGCTGCACGCCGGCCACGTAACCGAGCATGCCCTGATCGCCGAAATACTCCTTCGCGAGATTGTCGGTCGACAGCGCGGCCGTGTGATACGTCGGCAGCGTGATGAGGTGGTGGAAGATCCCGGCTTCGCGCGACGCATCGGCCTGGAAAGTGCGGATCTTTTCGTCGGCGATCTGCGCGAGTTCGGTCTGGTCGTATTCCACGCTCATCAGTTGCGCGCGATCGTAGGACGACACGTCCTTGCCCGCGGCCTTCATCGCGTCATAAGCCTGCTGACGGAAATTCAGCGTCCAGTTGAACGACGGGCTGTTGTTGTACACCAGCTTGGCGTTCGGGATCACCTTGCGGATCTCGCTGACCATGCCGCCGATCTGCGCGATATGCGGCTTTTCGGTTTCGATCCACAGCAGGTCGGCGCCGTTTTGCAACGCGGTGACGCAATCCAGCACGCAGCGTGCTTCGCCCGTGCCGGCGCGGAACTGGAACAGGTTGCTCGGCAGGCGCTTGGGGCGCAGCAGCTTGCCGTCGCGCTTGATGACGACGTCACCGTTGCCGAGCGCGTCGGCCGACAGTTCCTCGCAATCGAGGAACGCGTTGTACTGGTCGCCCAGATCGCCCGGCGCGCTGGTCACAGCGATCTGCTTGGTCAGGCCGGCACCCAGCGAGTCGGTGCGCGCCACGATGATGCCGTCGTCCACGCCCAGTTCGAGGAAGGCGTAGCGGATCGCGCGGATCTTCGCGAGGAAGTCCTCGTGCGGCACGGTGACCTTGCCGTCCTGGTGGCCGCACTGCTTTTCGTCGGAGACCTGGTTTTCGATCTGGATGCAGCATGCGCCCGCTTCGATGAACTGTTTGGCCAGCAGGTAGGTCGCCTCGGCGTTGCCGAAGCCCGCGTCGATGTCGGCGATGATCGGCACGATGTGCGTGACGTGGTTGTCGATCTTTGCCTGGATGGCGGCCTTGGCTGCGCCCTGGGCGGCGTCCAGCTCGCGGAACAGGCCGCCCAGTTCACGGGCGTCGGCCTGACGCAGGAAGGTGTACAGCTCGCGGATCAGCGCGCTGACGGCGGTCTTTTCATGCATCGACTGGTCCGGCAGGGGACCGAACTCGGAGCGCAGCGCGGCAACCATCCAGCCCGAGAGGTACAGGTAGCGGCGCTCGGTGCTGTTGAAGTGCTTCTTGATGGAGATCATCTTTTGCTGGCCGATGAAACCGTGCCAGCAGCCCAGCGACTGGGTGTATTTCGCCGGGTCGGCATCGTAGGCAGCCATGTCGGCGCGCATGATTTTGGCCGTATAGCGGGCGATGTCGAGACCGGTCTTGAACTTGTTCTGCGCGCGCATGCGTGCGGCGTATTCCGGATTGATCGCGTTCCAGGCGCTGCCTTGCTGCTCTTTCAACCCGGCGATGGTCTTGATGTCGTCTTGATATTGGGCCATGAGTATCTCCTGAAGGGAAAGCGTGAGTGACTGGTTAGTCCGTCGAACTGCATGACTAAATAGTAACGCCGCTTCGCCAACTCTTATATAAGACATAAGACATAATTTATTGTTGTTTTTCAATGGCTTATGTGGAGATTTTTGCGATGTAAAACATGCTCTCAAGGGACGGAATGGCTGTGCTGTCGAAAATTTGCCCGAATTTCGCGATATGAAACGCGCTTTCGGCTGCTGGATTCGGGCAGGGGCAGGGGCGGGGGCAGGCGGGAGCGTCAGCGAAAAGTGAGAATCCGCTCACTTTTCGCTTAACTCATCAAACCTTCGCGCAGCGAAATCCCGCGTACACGTATTGATAGCGCGGCTGGAACCAGTTGCGGAACGTCGGCCGCTGCATGCAGCCCGCGGTGCGCGCGGAGCCGCCTTTCATCGCGTAGTGCTGGCCGTCGAAGAAGTTGGCCGAATAGCCTTCATAGAACGGAAACGGCGTGAAGCCGCGCAGCGGGGCGAAAACCGTCGAGGTCCATTCCCAGCCGTTGCCGTAGAGGCCTTCGACGCCCCAGGTGCTGGCGCTGTGCGGCGTCGAGTCGACGGCGACCGGGTCCCAGCTGCGGAAGTCGAAGTTGTCGGTTTCGCCGGGCAACGCGCCGTGCGCCGCGCGCTGCCATTCGGCCTCGGTCGGCAGCCGCGCGCCGCGCCAGCGTGCGAAGGCGCTCGCTTCCGCGTGGCTCACGTAGACGGGCCAGGCGAGCGGCAGCGGAATGTCGTCGAACATCGTGCGCAGACGCCAGCCCTGCGCACCGCGATGCCAGAACACCGGATGCTCGATGCCTTCGGCCTCGCGCCACGCCCAGTCGGCCTCGGTCCACAGTTCGCGGCGGCGATATCCGCCATCGTTCACGAAATCGAGAAATGCGCCGTTCGTGACCATATAGCGGTCGATCTCGAACGCGGGCACATCCACCTGCTCCTCGCCAAATTCGTTGTCCCAGCCGAACAGGCCGCGTTCGAGCGTCATGCCGAGCTCGGTGCGGCCGGCCGGCACGCTCACCGTTTCAGGCGTCACCGCATAGAGGTGGTCCGCGATCGCGCGTGCGGCGTCCGGCGCCTGCTTTTGCTCGAACGGCAACTGGTGGAGCATGTAGGAGAGCGTCTCCACATGCATCAGACGATGCTCGATCGCGACGTTCAGCAATTGCCCCGGCGTGTCGTGCATGGACGCGTCGGGCGCCAGATCGAGTCCGGCGAGTCGTGCGTCGATACGCGTGCGGGCGTCGCGTGCGTAGTCGCGCACGGCGTCGAGGCCCGGCCAGTCCGAGGGAATGTCGGTCGGCAGCGCGCCATCGACGGGATCGATGCCGAAGGCGAACAACTGGTCGAGTTTCGCGTCGGCGGACGGCAGATCGAACAGGCGCTGATCGAACAGATTACGGTCGAACGCTTCCAGATGGCCGATATAGAACACGATGCGATGGCGCTCGCGAATCGGGCGTTCGTAGAGGAATTCGGGCTTGACGAGGGCGAAGAGCGCGTCGCTGGCCGCGCGTGCGTCGGCGAGGCGGGCGGCGAGCGTGGGCGTGGTCGGGAGCTGCATTGCGGCGAGTCTCCTGGCTTGGGCGGTGAGTGAGACTCTACCGCTGCGCACGCGCTGTGCCAATGCACTTCGGACGACGGCGCGGCGCGCCTGAACGCTGTCAGGAGGCCGTAAACGGCAGCGCGCCGCCTGATAGAGGGCGGCGCGCAAAGAACGAAGGGCTTACAGGTGCCGCAGCCCTTCGATATCGATAATGCGGATGAGCTTGCCCTGCGCGTCGATCAGGCCGCGCTTTTGAAATCTTGACAGGGTGCGGCTGACGGTTTCGAGCGTCATGCCGAGGTAGCTGCCCATGTCCTCGCGCGTCATGCGCAGGTTGAATTCGGCGTGCGAATAGCCACGCTGGCCGTTACGTTCGGAGACGTCGAGCAGGAAAGCGGCCACGCGTTCGTCGGCGGATAGCGAGCCCAGCACCATCATTTGCGACGATTCGCGGATCAGCTGTTCGCTCATGAGCCGGTGCAGGCGGTCCTGCATGGCGCTGGTTTCACGGCACATATGCTTGAGCGCCGGGTAGGGGATGATGCAGACCGAACTGTCTTCGAGCGCCACGGCGCTGCACGTGTGGACGTCGGTGCTGATGCCGTCGATACCCAGCGGATCGCCTGCGAGACGCAGGCCGGTGACCTGCTCGCGGCCGTCGCGGTGCGCCATGACGGTCTTCAGCGAGCCGGAACGCACGGCGTAGAGGCTGTCGAACGGGTCGCCGGCGCGGTAGAGGGATTCGCCGCGGCGCACGCTGCGCGCGGTGCAGATGAGCGCTTCGAGCTTGGGCAGGTCGTCGAGCGCGAGACCCTGGGGCATGCACAGATGACGCATCGCGCAACTCGAGCAACGCGCCGAGGTGCGCGGGCTTGTCACTGGTGCGCGGCTGCCGCGCCTCACGGTGGTGGTATGAGTAACGACGGTAGGGGTCAGCATTTGCACGCTCCTTTAATCGGTTTCGGAGCATTCTCCCACCAGGGTTGAATCTCAAAATGGCGGCAAAAGGACGCGCTTTTGAGATGAAACCGCTTGCGCCTTGTCAGAAGGCGCTTTCGCGGCAAATGACAAGGCGCAAGCGCTACCTGAAATGCATGATTTATTTGATTATCTCGATATTATTCCGGGATATTAACCGCGCCCGCGGCGCTCGGAATCAGCAATACCGGCAACGTCGATTGACGCACGCAGCGTTCGGCCACGCTGCCGAGAATCAGACGCTGAAAACCGCGACGTCCGTGCGTGCCCATGACGATCAGATCGGCGCCGCTCGTTTTGGCCGCATCGAGCACGAGCGTCGGCACGTCGTCGAGCGAGGAGGCTTCGCCGGTCAGCATTTCGCCGGACACGCCGCGCTCGCTCATCAGCTTGTTCATTTCCTCGGCGAGTTCGTTGCCCTGGGCGATCATCTGATTGCGCAGGATCGACGGGTCGTAACCGGGTGCGTCGAAATACATCGGCGTGTTTTCAACGACATAGAACGGTTGCAGCGCCGAACCCATCGCCTTGGCGAGTTCGAGCGCGGCTTCGAATGCGCGGCGCGACGTTGCGCTGCCGTCCACCGCCACCAGGATGCGTTTGTACATGGAACCTCCGCGTAAATGAGCCCGAAAACAGGCGCGGCTGCGCGCGTCCGGACGTCGGCGGCCGGTGCGGCATGTCGCGATCTGCGATGAGCTTAAAGGATCACTGACAAAGATGCAGTGTCGCTGTATGAAACATGGAAGGCGAGGGTAGTCGGATCAAGACCTCTGCGTCAGACGGCCACGGGCAGCATCTGTCAGGATAAACTGACAGATGCTGCCCGTTCCGCTTAATGGTCTGGTTGCGCGCACACCGTCAGGCCGCTATTGTTGCGTCTCTTTAGTCCTTGCGCGCCGCAGCAATCCCCCGCCGTGACCTCTACCCACACTCCCTTGCCGTTTCGCGACGCGCTACTGGCCATGCTCGGCATCGGCCTCGTCAACATGCTGGTTGCGCTCGATCAAACCGTCGTCAGCACCGCTTTGCCCTCGATCGTCGCCGAACTGCACGGTTTCGAGTACTACGCGTGGATCGCCAGTGCCTATCTGCTGGCCTCGGTGGTGACGGTGCCGGTGTTTGGCCGTCTCGGCGATTATTTTGGCCGCAAGCGCTTCGTGCTCGCCGCCGTGATCGTGTTTACCGTGGCCTCCGTGCTGTGCGGCATGGCGACCGACATGCCGTTTCTCGCGGCCGCGCGCGCGTTGCAGGGCGTGGGCGGCGGCATGATGGTGGGCACCGCGTTCGCGTCGATCCCCGATCTCTTTCCCGATCCGCGCGCCCGCGTGCGCTGGCAGGTCGTGATGGCGGCCGCTTATGGCATCGGCACCGCGGCGGGGCCGTCGCTGGGCGGCTGGCTCAGCGAGCATTTTGGCTGGCGCTCGACCTTCATGGTCAATCTGCCGGTCGGCGTGCTGGCGCTGTATTTCATCTGGGCGCATCTGCCGAACTATCGCCACGCACGCACCGGCGAGGTGAAGATCGACTGGACCGGCGCGGCGCTGGTCGCGGTCGTGCTGGGCGGCTTCCAGACCGTAATCGAAGGCGTGCCGAAGGACGGTTTCACGGCCGGCAATCTCGCCCTGATCGCGCTGGTGGCGGTGGGCGCAGTCGCGTTGCTGATCTGCGAACGGCGCGCGACGCATCCGATCATCCCGCTCGACCTGTTTCGCGATCCGCAGCTCGTCACGCTGTTCACGCTCTCGGTCCTCTCGGGCTTCGTGATGTTCTCGCTGATCTTCTTCGCGCCGCTGCTGCTGCAGGGCGGCTTCGGCCTGTCGCCGCAGGTCGCGGGTCTGCTCGCGACGCCGATCGCCGCCTGCATCGCGCTCGGCAGCCTCGTCAACACGCGCATCGTGATTCACCTGAAGAAACCCACGTCGATCCTGACGGTGGGTTTCGGCCTGCTCGTGGTGGCCTCCGTGGGCCTCGCGTTCGCGACGCGCACGACGGCGCATCTGTGGCTCGAACTGGCGATGGGCGCGGTCGGCATCGGTCTCGGCTTCATCCTCAACAATCTGAATGTGTTCGGCCAGGAAATCGCCGGGCGCGAGCGTTTCGGCATCACGACCGCGCTGCTGCAATCGACGCGCATGGTGGGCGGCATGCTCGGCACGAGCATCGTGGCGACGATCGTGAACCACCGCTACGCGGCCGGCATCGGCGACGCGCTCGCGGTGCTCGGTGCGCCGGGCGCGGCCCGCTGGCAGCCGCAGCTGTCCGACCCACGCGTGCTGATCGACCCGGCGTTGCGCGACGGCCTGATCGCCCAGATGAAGGCCGCTGGTCTCGATGGCGCGGCGCTCATCGAGGCGGTGCGGCACGTGCTGGTCGACGCGATTCACCTCGGCATCGGCCTGACCGGGCTCGCCGCGCTGGTGGCGGCGTTGTGCGTACGCCGCATTTCGCACATCCGGTTTGGCAAATCCGCCACAAAACCGGCGCCGGAAAGCGCAGCGGCGCAGCCGGAATGACGGCAAAAAGCCCTGAAAATTCGCCAAGAGTACCAAAAATCAGTCGCCGAAATCCCGGGATTCACGCGTAAAGCTCGCCCGCCGCGACGGTTTTCAGCCGTCTTCGACGCAATTCGTCTGACAAAAGCGTATGATGCCTGACGCCTGCGCCACGAGCCTCGGCGCGAAATCCGGAATGGCTGTCGTATTTTCGGTGACTTTCCGGGCGCGCTTCAGGCGGCCGCGGCCATCGGTCCGAAGATCGCGTTATGCGTTTGCTCGCTCATGGCGATGTCGAGCGCGACGGCATTTTCCACGCCGATGCGCATCGGTGCGCCGAGGCGGGTGATCTCCATGCCGGTGCGGCGCAGCATGCGTTCGATCGGCGTGGTGGTCACCGTCACATAGCGCGAAATACCCATGCGGTCGGCGAACTGGATCGCAGATTGGATCGCGTGCATGGTCAGTTCGGCGAAGCCGAAAGCCTGATCGTTGCCCGTTTCGATGGCAAAACGGCTCAATTCCCAGATGTGGCGGCCCGTGGGCGCCGACTCGCCGTGCAGTAGCTGCGGGAACGTGTCGCGCAGCATGTTGGGGCCGTCCGTCGGCATCAGGCGCCAGCAGCCGCGCACCTGCCGCTCGTCGTCCTGGATCAGCATGTAATGCGGTCCGAGGGCGTCGTACCCGTCGATTTCCATGCCGGCGATGGTGGGAATATCCCAGCCCATCCGGTCGCGGAAAACCCGCGCCCGCAGTCGGTACATCTCGTTGATGTCTTCGTTGGCGAACTCTTGACGCAGTCCGATCCGGATCGCAGCTTGCATGACAACTCTCCCTTGAACTTGTGGAGGGGCAGCGGTATGGATCGAAAGCTATGCGTTATGAATATAAAAAAACACCTATCCAGATAGGTAGGTGCGCAGGGAGGGTCAGTTCTGGAGAATGGCTGGGCGGCAGTCACTCATCAGGCATATCTGACAGCGAGGTCAAAATGGAACTTCTGGACAATCATCAATGGCAGGCAGGCACGAATTCCCTTCATAACGCGGGGGACCTGTCGTCGGTAATCGACCGTGTCCTGATCATCGCGTATCGGAAAAAGAAGAAGGAAAGCCAGCGCCGCTTCTGGGCGCGTTTCGGCGTGACGCAGTCGCGCGGCAGCCGTTTTGAATCGGGCGCGGAGATTCCGCCGCCGGTGTCGATCCTGCTGGGTCTGTACTTCAACAAAACGATTTCGGACGGCGATCTGGGCCGTGCGGAGCGCGTCCTGCGGCGTCCCGAGGCGCCGATGATGCTTAGCCCGGGTCAATAAGACCCATCTGCGTCGCAATCACGGCTGCCGCGCGCCGTGAGTTCACACCGAACTTCCCGCGAATATTTTTCATGTGGAAGTTCACGACGGCCTCGGAACAATTGAGGATGTGCGAAATCTCCCAAGTGGACTTGCCGAGGGCAGTCCACTTGAGGCATTCCTTTTCGCGCGGCGTGAGCTTGGGAACCAGCGACTGGGCGTGATCGTTCAGGTGGCGCTGGCTCGTGTCGAGCACGAGATCCCGCAGCAGGACCAGGTTCGGCAGCGCGCGATTGACGTCCTGCCAGAACTTGTCTGTCGGACTGACGTCGTTGACGAAGCACAGCATGCCGGTTTCCTGGCGCGGGCCATGGATCGGCAGCGTAATGCCTGCGCGCAGCCCATGCGAGCGGGCTTCCTCATACATGGTTTGCTGCTGCTCGGTGGCAAACAGTTCCGGCGACCAGATCAGCGGCGACGAACGCGTGGTGCAATGCGTCACCGTCGGGTCGAAATACGCCATCCCATGGTCGTTATAGGTCTGACGCCACGCGGCCGAGTAATTCGTCCGGATGAACGCGTCTTCGAGCCGCATGCCGGCGCGCGGCAGGATCGCCAGCATGACCTGGCCGAAACCCCACGAAACGGCGAGCTGAGACACCGCGTCGAACCACGCGGCCTCTTCGGGCGCGTCAAGCACGGGCGACATCTGCTCAATGAAATGTAGAGGCACGTCAACACTCTCCGTCTGCGGTGGGCCAGTCCGCTACCAGCGCCCGGGCGGGCACTGGCCTCGCTTCTTATGATGTAACAATTTATCACTAAATTCCGTAATGATCGCCTTTATCCCCCGGCGCTGTGGGCTTTGCGCCAGGGGTTTGCCCGCCTTTCGGGAAAATCCCTGGCGAGTAATTCGCCGCTGACTGAACAAAAGTGCCGATCCGCGGCCGGCGCGCCCTGCGCCTGGAGGCGAAAAACGGCACTCGATTTCCGCTTTCTTTACCGATTCTGTAATTCGCTTAATCAAATTCGGTAATAAAGCAGCGAATGCGGCGGGATTTTACCGTCGATGTCGCGATGTGCGAATGGCAGGAATGACAGAGATGCTTGAGTTCGACGGCATTTCCATGCCGTTTCAGGGTGCGTCGATAGCGCTTTAACGCGACGTCGTTTAATCGACGTTGATGCGCGCATGACAAAACCGCATGACGACATCGTGCCGTCATGCGCGCAACCGCCATGCCGCCATTACGTTTTGCGATGCAATTCGACGATGCGCGTCGGTCGCAGATGATTGATCGCGTAATGCAGGCGGCCCGGGCTGCGGCGCGTCACGCGCACAGGTGAATCGGCGAATTCCGCATCGGCGTCATAAGGCGATTCCGGCGCCGCCATACCCTTGTCGACGGCTTCGAAATCGGCCTGCGGCGCGAACGGATGACGATGCGCGCCGCTGCGGCTGTCGAAGCCCGCGAGACCGTCGTTCGCTTCGGGCATGCTGTTGTCGAGCGTGGCGTTGCTGGTGGTGACTTCGTCGGGGCCGATGTGGCCTGCGCCCGCAAGTCGCGCGGCTTCGCGATTCTTGCCGTCGGTGTCCACGGTGCTGTCGTGCGTGCGGTCGTTGTGCAGTTCGGCGCTGCGCGGTTGCGCGGATTGCGCGGCGTCGGTTCGGTCGGAGCGGTTCATGATGTCCTCCGTGAAAGAGGCGGGACCCTTGAATAGTCGGGCCGCGATACGTCAAACCAGCAACTGGCGTTCCACGTCTTTCTGGACACTGGAATCGGACCGAAAATCAAGCCGGTCCGCCAGGAGAACGCCTCCAGCGATTTTGCATTTTTTTCGTTGGATCGCCGTATTTCCTCGGAGTATGATCCTCTTTCAACGAGTTGGCGCGCTTTAGATTAACGGCCTGAAATCACGGCTGGGCTGTGGCTTTGCCGCATCGATTCTGCACGCGCCTGACAATAATCGAACGAGGCAGTCAGGGGCGGACGAGACACATGCACTTCGACGCTGCATTCACGCATCGCGGTTACCTGCTCAACTGTGCGCCGGCACGTGCTGGCGACGGTACGTATCAACCCTATGTCGTGATCTCGCGTTCGAGCGACGGCGAACTCGTTGCCAATCGTTTTTTCCCTTCCGATCTCCGTTTCAACGACGAAAGCGCCGCCATCGCGCACGCACGCGACTGGGCCGTGCGCTGGATCGACGCGAGCAGCGTCACGCTCTGACGTTTTCCGCTGGTTCTACGCAGATTCCCGCCGCTGATGACTACGCGCTCCGCGCCAAAGGCGGACCTCGGCGAACTCTCGCGAAAAGCGGTAATCTCTGGGGTCGATACACTCCTCTGTGCGGCCCAAGTCGCCGCCTGCGCATCACCATGTCCACACCTGCCAGCCCTGACTGGGGCCTCGAACAGATCGTCGCCGACCTGCGCGCGTCGCGCGAGGAACGCCATCGCACGCGCCATCCGCTCGGCATCCGCGAATTGCCGTCGCGCGACGCCGTCGGCAATATCGTGCAGGGTCTGCGTGCCGCGTTGTTCCCGACGCATTACGGCGCGCCCGACCTGACCGACGAGAGCGTCGATTACTACGTCGGCCATACGCTGGAAAGCACGCTGCGTTTGCTCGCCGAACAGATCCGCCGCGCGCTGCGTTTCCTGCCCGAATACGCCGACGCCGCCGATGCCGCCGACAACGTGCTGCGCAAGCGCGCCTTCGAAGTGGCGCGCGAGTTCGGTCATCAGTTGCCGGGCATTCGCGCGCTGCTCGTGAGCGACATTCAGGCGGCGTTCACGGGCGACCCGGCCGCGCAGCACATCACCGAAATTCTGCTCTGCTATCCGGGCGTCTGGGCGATGACGCATCACCGGCTCGCGCACGCGCTGCATCGTCTCGGCGTGCCCTTGCTCGCGCGCTTCATCAACGAGATCGCGCATTCGGCGACCGGCATCGATATTCACCCGGGCGCGCAGATCGGTCCGAGTTTCTTCATCGATCACGGTACGGGCGTCGTGATCGGCGAAACGGCGATCATCGGCGAGCGTGTGCGTGTGTATCAGGCGGTGACGCTCGGCGCAAAGAGTTTTGCGGCCGATCTCGACGGCACGCTCGTGAAGGGCAACGCGCGCCATCCGATCGTCGAGGACGACGTGGTGATTTACGCGGGCGCGACGATTCTCGGCCGCGTGACCATCGGCAAGGGTTCGGTGATTGGCGGCAACGTGTGGCTCACGCATAGCGTGCCGCCGGGCAGCAGCGTGCGTCAGGGCAAGATCCGCGAAATCGAGCGCGGCAACGACGGGCAGTAAGCGTAAGAGCCGTGCGCAAAAACGCGAAGGACGCCGCGAGCGCGGCGTCCGTCTGATCGCTCGATCAGGTATTCGCCACGCTCATCGCGCCGGGATTGCCGACGATGGCGAGAAACTCGCGGCGCGTGGACGGATCGGTACGGAAGGTGCCGAGCATGCGCGACGTGACCATCGACACGCCCGCCTTGTGCACGCCGCGCGTCGACATGCATTGATGCGCGGCTTCGAGAATCACGCCCACGCCCTTGGGCTGCAGCACGTCGTTGAGCGTGTCGGCGATCTGCGCGGTCATCTTCTCCTGAATCTGCAGACGCTTCGCGAAAGCGTCGACGAGACGCGCGAGTTTCGAAATACCCACCACGCGATGCTCGGGCAGATACGCCACGTGCGCGCGGCCGATGATCGGCACCATATGGTGTTCGCAATAGCTCTCGAAGCGGATGTCCTTCAGCACGATCATCTCGTCGTAACCGTCGACTTCCGAGAACGTGCGCGACAGGATCTCGCGCGGATCGAGCTGATAACCCGCGAAGAATTCCTCATAGGCGCGCACCACGCGCGACGGCGTATCGATCAGACCTTCGCGCGTGGGATCGTCGCCGGCCCAGCGCAGCAGGACGCGCACGGCGTCTTCCGCTTCGCTGCGCGACGGACGCGCGGCGATCTCGACGGCGTCCTTCGACGCGCGTTTCTTGCCTTTCTTTTCAGTGTTCTTTGTGTCGCTCATGCATCGGCTCCGGTCATGTGGCCGACGCCCGCTCGGCGCGCCACGAACGCGCATTGTTTCATGAATCCTGCGTGACCGTGCGAGCGCGAATGTGCGAACGCGCGGCGGTCGCGCTTACTTCGGCCACTCGTCCATCGCGTCGTTGAAGAGTTCGGCAACGACGCTGCGCAGCCACGCGCCACGCGGCGCATTGTGATACTTGCGATGCCAGTGCTGCTTGAGATCGAAACGCGGCAGGGTCAGCGGCGGCTCGACGAGCGTGATCGACGCATGCTCGGAGACGTACGCGAAGCCGATCGCGTGCGGCACCGTCGCGATCAGGTCGGTGCGCGTGAGAATGAACGGCAGGCTCATGAAGTGGGGCGTTTCGAGCACGGCGCGGCGGCGCAGGCGTTTCTTCTCCAGAAAATGCTCGAGCACTTCCTGGCTGCGTCCTTCGGCGCGGACCACGGCGTGACCGAGCGCGAGAAATTGTTCGAGCGTGATCGGCTTGCCCGCGAGCGGGTGCTGGCTGCGCATCAGGCAGATGAAGCGATGCGTGAAGAGCCGCTGCTGGAAGAAGTTATTGCCGCCGAGGTCGGGAAAGTAGCCCACGGCGAGGTCGATGTCGCCCGATTCGAGCCCGCGCTCGACCTGACTGGGCGGCAGCGATACCGAGCGCAGATTCGCATGCGGCGCGCGTTTGGCGAGCATTTGCAGCAGCCGCGGCAGAAACACGATTTCGCCGACATCCGACAACGCGATCGAAAACGTGTGCGTGCTGGTGGCCGGATCGAAGGCCTGATCTTCGAGCATGCCTTTTTCGATGCGGATGAGCGCGTCGCGCGCGGCGGGAATCAGCCCGAGCGCGCGCGGCGTCGGTTCCATGCCGCGCGAGGTGCGCACGAACAGCGGATCGCCGAAATACTCGCGCAGCTTGCCGAGCGCCGTGCTCACGCGCGGCTGGCTCACGCCGAGCCGTTCGGCGGCGCGGCTCACGTTGCGCGTGTCCTCCATCGCGACGAGATAGGGGATCAGATTCAGGTCGAGGTCTTGCATGAGAAGCGCGCGAGCAGCGCCGCACTATGTCTAAACGGGATAAACCATAGTGCAAACATGCCGATTCGAGATATTGGGGTATGTGCCCGGGCGAGGTGGGCGGGTCGGGCGGATCGACGCCACCTTGCCGCCGCGCGCAGGCATTTCGGTGCATTGTGAGATGCCGATGCGCGATATTTCCGCCGACGAATCGACGCGCTTTCGCGTTCGACCTAAGGAAGTCCCGCCTTGACAATCGCGCCTGGGCACTCCGATAATGCGCTGGACGTTCGCTAAACGAATCAGTGTTCGTATATAGAACTTTTCGCGATCGAGTGGCGTGGACTTTCCGCGATGCGCATCGCTTTCAGGAACAGGCATGATCAACAAGATTTTCGACTCGCTTCAAGCCGCCGTCGCCGACATTCAGGACGGCGCCACGGTGATGATCGGCGGCTTCGGCACGGCCGGCATGCCGGCGGAACTGATCGACGCGCTGATCGCGCAAGGCTCGCGTGAGCTCACGATCGTGAACAACAACGCCGGCAACGGCGACACGGGCCTCGCCGCGCTGCTCAAGGCCAAGCGCGTGCGCAAGATCATCTGCTCGTTCCCGCGCCAGACCGACTCGTATGTGTTCGACGGCCTCTATCGCGCCGGCGAAGTCGAGCTGGAACTCGTGCCGCAAGGCAACCTGGCCGAGCGCATCCGCGCGGCGGGCGCCGGCATCGGCGGTTTCTTCACGCCCACGGGCTACGGCACGAAGCTGGCCGAAGGCAAGGAAACGCGCCTGATCGACGGTCGCCATTACGTGCTCGAAGCGCCGCTGCACGCCGACTTCGCGCTCATCAAGGCGTACAAGGGCGATCGCTGGGGCAATCTGGTCTATCGCAAGACGGCGCGCAATTTCGGCCCGATCATGGCGAGCGCGGCGAAGGTTGCGATCGCGCAGGTGTCGGAAGTCGTCGAACTCGGCGCGCTGGACCCCGAAAACATCGTGACGCCGGGCATTTTCGTGCAGCGCGTCGTTGAAGTGCCGCAGCCCGCGCAAGCCGCGCTGCAAGCCGCTCAGGCCGCCTGAAGCTACGGAGTTATGCAATGAAACGGTTGAATCGCGACGAAATGGCTCAACGCGTGGCTCAGGACATTCCTGAGGGCGCTTATGTGAATCTCGGCATCGGCGTGCCGACGCTGGTGGCCAACCACCTCGATCCGAGCAAGGAAATCTTCCTGCACAGCGAGAACGGTCTGCTCGGCATGGGCCCGGCGCCCGCGCCCGGTCTGGAAGACGACGAACTCATCAACGCAGGCAAGCAGCACGTCACGCTGCTGACCGGCGGCGCCTTCTTCCATCACGCGGATTCGTTCGCGATGATGCGCGGCGGCCACCTCGACTACTGCGTGCTCGGCGCGTTCCAGGTGTCGGTGAAGGGCGACCTCGCGAACTGGCACACCGGCGCACCGGACGCCATCCCCGCCGTGGGCGGCGCGATGGATCTCGCGCTCGGCGCGAAGCAGGTGTTCGTGATGATGGAACTGCTCACGAAGCAGGGCGAAAGCAAGCTCGTGAGCGAATGCTCGTACCCGGTCACGGGCGTGGGCTGCGTGGGCCGCATCTACACGGACCTCGCCGCGTTCGACGTGACGCCGGACGGTCTCGCCGTGCGCGAGATCTATTCGGATATCGACTTCGACGCGCTGCAGAAGCTTGCCGGCGTGCCGCTGATCGACGCGACGCAGAATCGCCGCGCGGCGTAAACTGCGGCAACGCGCGCACTTCTCGCAGATGAACACCAGCGTGGCGCGGGTCCGGCGGCAATAGTCGCCGGGCGCCGCGCCATCTGCGTTTGCGCGCATCGCATCTATACTTTTTTCATATCGATCCATGATTGAACGCCTGACGAGCCTCATTTGCGGCACCGAGCCGATGAACGCCGCGTGGTCGACCGAGGCCACGCTCCAGCGCATGCTCGACGTAGAAGCGGCGCTCGCGCGCGCGTCGGCGCTGCACGGCGTGATTCCGCAAACGGCCGTGGCGGCGATCGTCGCGACGTGCCGCGCGGATCGTCTCGATGCCGACGCGCTCGCACGTGACGCCGCGCTCGGCGGCAATCTGGCGATCCCGCTCGTCAAGCAATTGACCGCGCGCGTGAAAGAGGCCGATCCCGAGGCCGCGAAATACGTGCATTGGGGCGCGACGAGCCAGGACATCATCGACACGGCGACCGTGCTGCAACTGCGCGACGCGCTCGCGCTGATTGACACGAGTCTCGACGCCACCTGCGCCAATCTGGCCGAACTCGCCCGCGCACATCGCGCGACGCCCGCGGTCGGGCGCACCTGGCTGCAGCAGGCGCTGCCGATCACGCTCGGCCTCAAATTCGCGCAGTGGCTCGATACGCTGCTGCGTCATCGCGAGCGCCTTGCGGCCTTGCGCGAACGTGCGCTCGTGCTGCAATTCGGCGGCGCGGCGGGCACGCTCGCGAGCTTGCGCGACGCGGGCGCGAAGGTGAGCGCCGATCTCGCGAAGGAACTCGGCCTCGCGCAGCCCACGCTGCCGTGGCATACGCAACGCGATCGCATCGCCGAAGCGGCGGCGTTCTTCGGCATGCTGATCGGCACGCTCGGCAAGATCGCGCGCGATATCTCGCTGCATATGCAGACCGAGATCGGCGAGCTTGGCGAACCGGCGGCGGCAGGCAAGGGCGGTTCGTCCACCATGCCGCACAAGCGCAATCCGGTCGGTTGCGCGGCGGTGCTCACGGCGGCCACGCGTGCGCCGGGACTCGTCGCCACCGTGTTCGCGGGCATGGTGCAGGAGCACGAGCGCGCGCTCGGCGGCTGGCAAGCCGAATGGGACGCGCTGCCCGAACTCGCGCGTCTCGCGGGCGGCGCGCTCGCGCAGATCGAACAGATTTCAGGCGGTCTCGAAGTGCGCACCGAACGTCTCGCGGCCAATCTCGACGTCACGCACGGGCTGATTCTCGGTGAGGCCGTGATGCTCGCGCTCGGCGACCGCATCGGCCGCCTCGACGCGCATCACCTCGTCGAAAAGGCCTCGAAACAGGCGGTGCAATCGCAACGCACGCTTTACGACGTGCTCGCGGCCGATCCCGCCGTCACGCAGCATCTAGACGAAAATCGTCTTGAAGCGCTGCTCGACCCCGCCAATTACGTGGGCGAAGCGCACGCGTTCGTCGACGCGGTGCTCGCGTCGTACGCCCAGCGTTCGCCCCATTCTTCATCGCAGACTCATCAGGAGTAACCGCATGCCTTATGCAGCCGTCAACGACACGCAGCTGTTCTACCGCATCGACGGTGCGCAGGACAGCACGGCGCCGTGGCTGGTTCTGTCGAACTCGCTCGGTAGCGACGTATCGATGTGGACGCCTCAGCTCGTCGAATTCTCGAAGCATTTCCGCGTTCTGCGTTACGACACGCGCGGACACGGTCATTCGGCCGCGCCGCAAGGTCCGTACACCATCGAGCAACTGACCGGCGACGTGATCGGCCTGTTCGATCATCTCGGCATCGCGCGCGCGCATTTCGCGGGCGTTTCGATGGGCGGTCTCACGGGTGTGGGCCTCGGCGCGCGTTTCGCGGATCGCATCGACCGTCTCGTGCTGTGCAACACCGCCGCGAAGATCGGCACGCCGGAAGTGTGGGTGCCGCGCGCCGCGAAAGCGCGCGCCGAAGGCATGCTCGCGCTCGCCGACGCCGTGCTGCCGCGCTGGTACACGCCGGAATTCATCGCGCGCAACGCGCTGGTGATGTCGCAGGTGCGCGACGTATTCGTTCACACCGACAAGGACGGCTACGCGTCGAACTGCGAAGCCCTCAACGCCGCCGACCTGCGTGGCGAAGCGCCGTCGATCAAGGCGCCGACGCTCGTGATCTCGGGCACGCACGATCTGGCCGCGACGCCCGCTCAGGGCCGCGAACTGGCGGAATCGGTGCCGGGCGCGCGCTATGTCGAACTGAATGCCGCGCACATTTCGAACGTCGAACTCGCCGACGAATGGAACAAGGTCGTGCTGGCCTTCCTGCAGGAGTCGAAATGAACGAAGACGATCGTTACGAAGCCGGCCTGAAAGTGCGCCGTGCGGTGCTCGGCGACGCACACGTCGACCGCTCCATCGCGAACCGCACCGATCTGACTGAAGAATTCCAGAAGCTCATTTCGCGCTACGCGTGGGGCGAGATCTGGACGCGCGAAGGTCTGCCGCGTCACACGCGCAGCCTGCTCACGATTTCGATGATGGTGGCGCTCAACCGCAACGAGGAACTCGCGCTGCATCTGCGCGCCGCGAAGAACAACGGCGTGACGCGCGACGAAATCAAGGAAGTGCTGCTGCAAACGGCGATCTATTGCGGCGTGCCCGCGGCCAATTCGGCGTTCCATCTCGCCGATCGCATTTTCCGCGAGGAAGACGCGGCTCCGGCCGAGGGTTCGCAAGGCTGATTGCCCGGCAATCGGCGCAGGTTTAGTCCATCGACGGCGAGTTCACGCCCAGCACTTCGTGCAGGTGTGTGCTCGTCGTGGTGTATTGCAGATGGATTTTCTTCTCGGGAAAAACGTGGCGCGCCGCGCCAAACGCGGCGAGTGCGGTTTCGTGAAAGCCCGAGAGAATCAACTTCTTCTTGCCCGGATACGTGTTGATATCGCCCACGGCGAAGATGCCCGGCACGCTCGTTTCGAAGCGCGCCGTATCGACGGGCAATTGCTTGCGGTCCAGTTCGACGCCCCATTGCGCGATCGGCCCGAGTTGCGGCGAAAGGCCGTAAAACACGAGCAAATATTCAAGTTCGAGCGAGCGCGTGACGCCGTCGCCGCCCGTGACCTTGATGCGTTTGAGCACGCCGTCATCGTCGTCGAAACCGGTGATCTGGCCGACGATCGCCTGCATGCGCCACGCTTCGCATAGCGTGCGCATCTGCGCGACCGACGCCGGCATGGCGCGAAATTGCTCGCGCCGGTGCAGCAGAATCACGCTCTGCGCGACGTCGACGAGACGCAGCGCCCAGTCGAGCGCCGAATCGCCGCCGCCGCAAATCACGATGTCCTTGTCGCGGAACTGTTCGGGGTCGCGCACGCGATAGAACAGTTGCCGGTCCCGATAGCGTTCGATGCCGCTCACTTTCAGCGTGCGCGGCTGAAACGATCCCACGCCCGCCGCGATGAACACGGTCTTCGTGAGGAATGTCGTGCCTTTCGAGGTCTGCACGAAAAAGCGTCCGTCGCCGCGCCGCTCGACGATCTGCACTTCTTCGCCCAGATGAAACGTCGCGCCGAACGGCTCGATCTGCTTCATCAGCGAATCGACGAGTTGCCGGCCCGTGCAAACCGGAATCGCCGGTATGTCGTAAATGGGTTTGTCGGGATAGAGTTCGGCGCATTGACCGCCGACCACGGGCAGCGAGTCGACCACGTGAGCGCGTATGTCGAGCAGCCCGAGTTCGAAGACCTGGAAGAGGCCCACGGGACCGGCGCCCACGATCAGCGCATCCGTTTCGATGGGCTGATCGTGCGCGGCGGCGGGCCGGGAAAGGGCGGTCTCGGGCGGACGTTCGGCGCCGTCGGTCATGGTCACTCCTCGGGATTGCGCTCGGCCACGTAATGTTTGAGGACGGCGAGCACGGCGGCGTCTTCGGCGCGGCTCGCTTCGTCGCTCGCGGAACCGGCTTCGGCTTCGTCGCCGAACAGCGAGGCCGGCGCCGCGATGGTTTCGATTTCGCGGCCTTCGCGGAACACGCGGATTTCCAGTGTCGACGCGAGATATTCGGCCACCCAGTGCACGCCTTCGATATGCGTTCCCACGCGGATCGGTGTCTTCATCGCGATGCCTCCGGCCGCTGCCCGCGTGCGGCCCGGCAGCGCAATGATGTGTCGATAACCTCACGATACGCCGATGGCGCGGGTCTTGCCTGAACCTTGCCCAAACCGTGCGCGAACCCGGTCTGAGCGTGCCGAAGCCGCGCAATCGCCGCGCGGGCGGCGAAAAAAAAGCGGCCCGAAACGGGCCGCCCGATGGCGTTGCGCGCCGCGCCGGAGCGCGGCGACGAAACTGCGTTATTGCACCGTCGCGAGCACGTCGCGCACGGTGCCGAAGAGACGCTCGATCTCTTCTTCCGTGACGACCAGCGGCGGCGAGAACGCCAGAATGTCGCCGGTAAAGCGGATCAGCACGCCCGCTTCGAAGCACTTCACGAACACTTCATAGGCGCGCGCGCCCGGTGCGCCGTCGCGCGAATCCAGTTCGATGCCCGCGACGAGGCCGAGATTGCGGACGTCCTTCACGTGCTTCGCGTCGCGCAGCGCGTGCGCCGCGGCTTCGAATTTCGGCGCGAGCGAATTTGCGCGCTCGAACAGCCCTTCGCGGCGATACAGATCCTGCGTGGCGATCGCGGCGGCGCACGCGAGCGGGTGCGCCGAATAGGTGTAGCCGTGGAAGAGTTCGATCGCGCCCGGCGCGCCGCTGTTCACGACCGTGTCGTGGATCGTGCGGCTCACGGCCACGCCGCCCATCGGCACGGCGGCGTTGTTGATCGCCTTCGCCATCGTGATGATGTCGGGCGTCACGCCGAAATATTCGCTTGCTGTGGCTTTGCCGAGACGGCCGAAACCCGTGATCACTTCGTCGAAAATCAGCACGATGCCGTGCTTCGTGCAGATCTCGCGCAGGCGTTGCAGATAGCCTTGCGGCGGAATCAGCACGCCCGTCGAACCGGCAACCGGCTCCACGATCACGGCCGCGATGGTCGACGCATCATGCAGCGCGACGATGCGTTCGAGGTCCTCGGCGAGATGCGCGCCCCACGCCGGCTGGCCCTTTGAGAACGCGTTGTGTTCCAGGTTGTGCGTGTGCGGCAGATGATCGATGGCGGGCAGCAACTGGCCCGAATACGCCTTGCGGTTCGGGCCGATGCCGCCAACCGAAATGCCGCCGAAGCCCACGCCGTGATAGCCGCGCTCGCGACCGATCAGCTTGGTGCGCTGGCCTTCGCCGCGCGAACGGTGGTAGGCGAGCGCGATCTTCAGCGCGGTATCGACCGACTCCGAACCCGAGTTCGTGAAGAAAATGCGGTCGAGCCCTTCGGGCATGATCTCGGCGACCTTGCTGGCCGCTTCGAAAGCGAGCGGGTGGCCCATCTGGAACGTCGGCGCGAAATCGAGCGTGCCGGCCTGCTGGGCGATGGCCGCGACGATTTCCTCGCGCGCGTGGCCCGCGTTCACGCACCACAGACCCGCGCTGCCGTCGAGCACCTCGCGGCCGTCGGTCGTGCGGTAATACATGCCCTTGGCCGATTCGAGCAGGCGCGGCGCGGCCTTGAACTGTCGGTTGGCCGTGAACGGCATCCAGAACGACGACAGATCGTCGATGACGGGGCGCGAAGTCATGGGTGTTCTCCTGAGGTGGTTTGACAGACTCTATCGCCGGGGCTTGAAGCGCGGCAGATACAGTCTCTATACTGCGCTGATAACTGTGCTGGACAATTTGTCCCAACTGTATTGGTCTGTACTCGGCACGGCAGGGTACAGTCCACGCCACCTTATGATCGAAATCGAACTGGAACGCGGCCGCCAGGCCGCTACGACGCTCGTCGAACAGATCGTGCGCGCGTTTGCGCGGGCGATCGAGGCGCACACGCTGCGCACGGGCGCGCTTTTGCCCTCGGTGCGTCAGCTCGCGCAATCGCACGAGTTGTCCACCTATACGGTGACCGAAGCGTATAACCGGCTCGTGTCGATGGGACTCGTGGTGGCCCGGCGCGGTTCCGGCTATCGCGTGGCGCAGCGCGCCGAAGCGCCTCGCGCCAGCGCGGCGGGCTGGCAGCCGCCCGCGCTCGCCGCGACCTGGCTGCTGTCCGATGTGTTCGCCGATCACTCGGTGCCGATCAAGGCCGGCTGCGGCTGGATGCCCGGCGAGTGGATCAACGAAACGGGGCTGCACCATGCGCTGCGCGCGACGAGTCGCGTGCCGGCGGTGCGTCTGGGCGACTATGGCCATCCGTACGGTTTCGCGCCGCTGCGCGAGCGCGTGGCGGCGCAACTGGATCGCCAGGGGTTGCCGGTCGAGGTCGGCAACGTGCTGCTCACGCAGGGCGCGACGCAGGGGCTCGATCTGATCGTGCGCACGCTGCTGCGGCCCGGCGACACTGTACTGGTCGAAGACCCGGGCTACTGCAATCTGCTGCAGATTCTCAAGCTCGCGGGCCTGACGGTGCAGGGCGTACCGCGCACGCCCGCCGGGCTCGATCTCGACGCGCTCGAGCAGCAGGTCGCCGCGCATCGGCCCAAGGCGATCTTCGTGAACACGACGCTGCAAAATCCCACCGGCGCGAGTTTCACGATGGCGAACGCGTTCCGCCTGCTGCAGATCGCCGAGCGCGAGCGCATGTGGGTGGTCGAAGACGATGTCAGCCGCGAACTCGCGCCGCCGGGCGCGCCGCTGCTCGCGGCGATGGAAGGCCTGCAGCGCGTGCTGTATGTGGGCGGCTTTTCGAAGACGGTCACGCCGTCGCTGCGTTGCGGCTATGTCGTCGCGGAGCGCGACGTGCTGCGCGAACTCGCACGCGCGAAGATGGCGGTGGGGCTCACGTCTTCGCAGACGATCGAGCGCATCGTCGACAAGGTGCTGCTCGAAGGGCGCTACACGCGCCACGTCGAAATCGTCAATGAGCAGTTGAAGGCCGCGCACGCGACGTTCGAAGAGCGTATCGACGCGCTCGGGCTCGAACCGTTCTGCCGGCCGCGCGCGGGACTGTTCGTCTGGGTGCGTCTGCCGGTGGAGGCCGCGCGGGCGGGCGAGCTGGCGACGGCCGCGCTGCGCGACGGCATCTGGCTCGCGCCGGGCTCGTATTTCCGTCCCGACGACGCGGCAAGTTCCTGGTTCCGTTTCAACGCGCCGTACTCGCTCGACGACGCGCTCTGGCGTTTCATCGAGCGCGTGAGCAGCGGAAACTTCTAAGGGATCCTGACGAAGCGATCAGCTTTGCGCAAGCTGCGCGAGATGCGCAAGCAGCGGATACATCGAGGCGACCAGCGACAGCGCCATGGCGATGTTGAACGCGCGCAGGCGGCGCGGATCGGCGAGAAAGCGGCGCATGCTGGTGCCGAACGCGGCCCACACGCAGATGCAGGGCAAGCCGATCACGTAGAACAACGCGGCCATCACGACGGTATTCATGCCGAAATCCGTCGACAGCCGGATCGTCGTCGCCGCGGTGAGCACCATCATCCACGCCTTGGGGTTGATCCACTGGAACGCGATGGCCTCGTGAAAACGCATGGGACGACGCTCGCCGCTCTTCATCTTGAGATCGCCCGAGGTGCCGATCTTCCACGCAAGCCACAGCAGATACGCCACGCTCGCGGCTTCGAGCGCCGTGTAGAGCATGGGCACGTGGCGGAACGCCTGACCCAGACCGAAACCCACGGACAGCATCAACACCACGACGCCCGCGCTGATGCCGAGAATATGCGGCACGGTGCGCCGGAAGCCGAAATTGACGCCCGAGGCGAGCAGCATGGTGTTATTGGGGCCGGGCGTGATGGTCGTGACGATGACGAACAGCATGCCGGCGGGCAGGGCGCTGAGCATGTCGGGCAGCATGAGGCGAGGGCTCCGGTAAAGCGATGGCGATCGTATCGATCAAGTGGAGCCAGTCTAGCTGCGTGTTTCGGTACAGTACCGGTACAGATGACAGAGTGTCTGCCGGTACGGCGTGGTGGCGGGTGGACGGAAACTGTCCGGTGCAGGCGGTGACGGGCCCGCCGCGCTGTCCTGTGCGCGGCGGGCGTCTGGGTGCGAAGTCGCTCAGGTGGTCTGCCAGCGCGCGTCGGCGACCACGAGCTTGCGCGGGATGAGCTTGAGCTCGGTGAACGTGTCCGCGATCTGCTGCTGATACGCGAGCGTGGCGGCGTCGATGGGGCGCACGCCGTAACCGGCGCGCTTGAGTGCCACTTCGAGTGTGGCCGCGTCGAGGCCGACCAGCGGCGACAGTTGCGCGGCGACCGCCGGAATGTTGTCGCGCGCGAAATTGTCTACGGCGATGAGTTCTTCGACCAGCGCGTGCACGACCTGCGGCTGTGCATCGGCGAACTTGCGGGTCGCGAGGTAATACTGCACGTTGTCGACGAGATGTTCGCCGTTGGCGATCGTGCGCGCGTTGGCTTGACGCTCGATCGCGGCGAGGTACGGATCCCAGATCACCCACGCGTCGACGCTGCGGCTCGTGAACGCGGCGCGCGCATCGGCGGGAGCGAGATAAACGGGCTGAATATCCTCGTACTTGAGATTCGCTTTTTGCAGCGCCTTCACGAGCAGATAGTGCACGTTCGAGCCTTTATTCAGGGCCACGCGCTTGCCGCGCAGATCGGCGACCGTGCGAATCGGCGAGTCCTGCGGAACCACGATGGCTTCGCCCTTCGGCGCGGGCGGTTCGCTGGCGATATAGACGAAATCCACGCCGCCGGCCTGCGCGAAAATCGGCGGCGTCTCGCCGACCGTGCCGACATCGACCGCGCCCGCGTTCAGGCCTTCGAGCAATTGCGGACCGCCGGGGAATTCCAGCCATTGCACCGAAAAACCGAGCGGCGCGAGGCGTTTTTCGAGCGTGCCGCGCGCTTTCAATACGACGAAATTCCCGTACTTCTGAAAACCGACGCGCAAAACCTTGTTGCCTTGCGCGCGCGCCGCGCCGCTTTGCAGCGCGAATGCGGCGGCAGCGCCGACGCCAGCGGCGCTACGGATCGTGGCCAGCGTGGCCGCGCCCGCAGCGGCTTTCAGAAGCTGTCGACGCGCGCCGTTTGCGCGGTGGTCGTCGTGTTGATCGTTCGACATCGTGTGGTCTGCCTTTGAATGACGCTATTTGTGAATGGCTGCGCGCGTTGAACGCCGCTTGAATGCCGCTTGAAAGCCGATCGTTCGCGCGAGATGTGTCACCTTAAATCCGTTCAAGCGTCGGCCTAACCAAGATATCGTCAGATGCTTATCTGCCGACCCGCATATCGCGTTGCATGCGCGAACGTCATAACGATGTGCAAATCCATTATTGGAGCGCCGAGCGGCGCGTCCTTATACTGCGGCCTCATTGTGGGCGAAGTGGCAGGCGGCAAACATGGCGGAATATTTCGACGCGGAACACGCGCAGGCTGTTGCCGCGCTCGAAGCGCGCTTTGCGGCGCGCACGGAATGGCCGACGTGGCTGCTGATCGCGGGCGTGTACGGCGGCTGGTTCGCCACGCTGCTGATGGTGCGCCATCACGCGCTCTCGCTGCACGCCGCCGCGCCGTTGCTCGCCGTGTTGTGCGCCTGGCATATGTCGATGCAGCACGAATTGCTGCACGGTCATCCGACACGATACGTATTCCTGAATAAATTGCTGGGATTCGCGCCGCTCACGATCTGGTTTCCTTACACGCTCTATCGCGACACGCATCTCGAACATCATCGCGACGAAGCGCTCACCTTGCCGGGCCTCGATCCCGAAACGAATTACGTGCCCGCCGGCGAGTGGCAGCGCTGGCCTGCGTGGCGTCGTGCGCTCTGGCACGCGCGCAAGAGTTTCGTGGGCAGAATGGTGGTGAGCCCGCCGATGAGCGCCGCCGCGGTGCTGGCCGCCGCGTTCGACGCGCTGCGCACGCGCGACCGCCGCTATGCGCCGATGTGGATCATGCACGGCGCGTGCGTCGCGGCGTTGCTGTTCGCGCTGCAGCACTGGGCAGGCGTGCCGTGGTGGTTTTATCTGCTCGCCGTGACGTGGCCCGCGCTGTCGCTCGCGACCATCCGCTCGCTATACGAACATCGCGCCGCGCCGGACCCGAAAGCGCGCATCGCCATCAACGAAGCGGGCGCGGCCATGCGGCTGCTGTTTCTGAACAACAACTATCACCTCGTTCATCACGACCTGCCGTCGCTCGCCTGGTACAACCTGCCGCGCGCGTACCATCTGCGTCGCGCGGATTACGCCGACAAATGCGCGGATTTCGTGATTCGCGGCGGCTATGGCGAGTTGCTGCGCCGCTACGCCTGGAAAGCCACCGACGCACCGGTTCATCCGTTCGGGAACGGCGCGGTCTGATCCGTTCGCGAGCCCGATTCGCCCATACCGAATTAGACAAAAGATCGATATACATCGACGCGCGGGATTGATAGGCTGCGGCGTATGGATTCTTTACTCACTTCCGCATCGCTGCGGCGCCTGCAGGTGTTTCTCGCGGTCTGCGAAACGCTCCATATGGCGCGCGCCGCCGAACAGCTCGGCGTGGCCCAGCCCGCGCTCAGTCAACAGATCAAGGGACTTGAAGAGGCGCTCGGCGTGCGCCTCTTTCATCGCCGCAAGCGGGGCATCGACCTCACGGCGGCGGGCGAGGCCTTCCGCGCCGAAGCGCAAAAACTGCTCGCGCTGCACGGTCACGCGATCGACGCGGTCAGGCGCACCGCGCGCGGCGAACTGGGCACGCTGGCGATCGGCTATGTGGCGTCGGCGATGTTCGAGCGCAGTTTTCCCGCGCAATTGCGGGCCATGCGCGAAACGCATCCGAATGTGGAACTGGAGTTGCGCGACGAGAATCTGCGTACGCTGTTCGCGGCGCTGGAGGCGGGCGAACTCGATGTCGCGCTGGTGCGCGCGCCCGTGGCCGCCGAGGCGCCGTTGCGCCATCGCGTCCATTCGAGTCAGGAGCTGGTGGTGATTTTGCCGAAGTGGCATGCGCTCGCCGCGCTGGAAAAGATTCCGCTGGCGAAGCTCGCGACGGAGCCGATGGTGGGCTTTCCCGATCCCGACGACGTCGGCACGATGCGCGTCGTCACGGACCTCGCGGCGAAGGCGGGCGTAAAGCTGCAGCCGAAGTGGAAGGTCTCGGACGTCGGCAGCATCATCGGCCTGGTGGCGGCCGGGCTGGGCTTCGGGATCGTGCCGCTGGAGATCGCGCGGCTCGCGGGCGCCGAGATCGTGGCGCGTCCGCTCGCAGGTCGCGGCGCGCGCGCCGAACTCTGGCTGGTCTGGCACGAGGCGCGCGAAACGCCCGCGCTGAGCCGGTTTCTGGCGATCGTCGGCAAGAGCCGCGTGGCGAAGACCGCCGGCTAGCGTGCGCGCCGCGTCTTGCGCGATGAGCGCGCACGGACGCCACGCACGGGCGTATCAACGGCCAACGCGGTCGCGCTGGAAGCGGCGACCGCGCCAATACCTGGCAGACGATGGTCTGCCTGAAGCTCGCGCTTCTTAGAAGCTGCGACGCTGCGCTTCGGCGAGCAGTTCGCAGTATTCGAGGTGGCGATTCAGCGCCACGGTGCCGAGACGGCGTGCTGCTTCAAGAAATCGAGCCACATTCGACGAAATTGCAATAATCACTGCGCCCATGATGTCCTCGTTTGGCTGGGGTATGTACCTAAGGGTTATCCCTAATCATACGCTCTTCCTTCGGGAATGCAACGGCGCGAGTGTGTCGATTTGCAACATTCGGCGTGAGTTGACCAAAAGTCGACCAAAAATCGGGGGCAAAACAATCGTCGACTGTGCCGATTGGCGCAACGATCACGGCTGCCACGACCCGCGCGCCGCGATCCCGCCCTGCAATCCAATATGCAGCTCCACGAGCCAGCGGCGCGGACAGTCGCTGCTGACGCGCACTGTGCGGCCGTTCGCGATCGCGCGCGGCTCGACGAAACCGCTCGCGCGCGCGTCGCGCCAGGCGTGGTGCGCGTCGGAGCGGATCCAGACGCTCAACGCCGCGCAGGTCATGAAGCAGAACAGGGTGGTGAGGCCGAGCGCGAGATCGGGATGGCTGCCGCGCGCGACAAAGGCGAACGCGCAGGTGAGGATCGGATTGATCAGCAGAATCAGGACGACGAGGCGCAAGAGCGCGCGACGGCGCGGCGTCGACGTGTGACGAAACGTGGTGCCGGAGTGGCGCATGGTGAGTCGCGACGATTTATTGATTGGCTCATTGCAGCAGCGTGACGGGCGCGGCGCACAGCCGCCGGAGTTGCGCGAGCATGCCCCATTTGCGCAGAAAGCCCAGACGGCTCGCATCGACCACGACGATATCGGCGCTCGCGCACTCCACGCACGCCGCGATGCTGCGTGCGGGCGGTCCGAACACGCTGCGCCGCGTGTAGGGCACGCCGGCGTCGTCGAGAATCGCGCAGGTTCGCGCGAGTGCCTCGCTCATCGAGCGGCGGTAGCGTTCGCGCAATTCGGCCGGCGACCAGAATGCGCTGCTGCGGTCGGTCGAGGCGTCGCCGAGCACTTCGACGACTTCGACTTCGCTCACGCAATGCTCGGCGAACAGAAAGGCGCTGTGGCGCGCGGCTTCGGCGGCGCCATGCCGGTCGAAGATGGGGATCAGCAGTTTGAGCACGGAAACCTCGTGGAACTTCGTGAATGTGCGTGAATGCGCTCGATGCAGAGCGGACGCTCAGTCGCGCACGAACACGAACGGAGCCAGCGCGGCCACGCAGAGCGCGAGACCGGTGACGGCGGAGCCCAACGCGATACAGGTCACGGCTGCGCCCACGCCAGTCATGGCGATCGCATCGAGACGACGTCGACGCGAACGCCGACACTCGATCTCGGCAAGCGACGCCGAACGCGCAAGCGGTGCTTTCGTCCGGCTGAAAACCGTCATGAACCCTCCGTCGACGCGCGATGCGTGAATGTTGCAGGAGCTGCAACCACGGAGGAAATCGTAGCGGGCGCGCCGTAAAAACCGTGCTAAAACACACGGCTCCCGTTATCAACGCGCCGTATCGAAACGCAGAAAAACGATCTGGCCGATATCAGCCGCCGAGTACGGCGCGCGCGACGTCGGCCGTAATCGGTTCGCGCATGCGTTCGATCAGATGCGCGCTTGCTTGATCGTAACCGCAGGCGAGCACGGCCTGCACATGGCCGAGGCGCGAGTAGATCGCGCGAAAACGGCCTTCCGCGAGGCTGCCCGAGATGTCGAGATCGTCCCATTGCGTGGCGTGGCCGAGATAATCCACGCGCTGGCCGAAATGCTCGGTCCAGAAGAAGGGCACGCCTTCGTAGCGCACTTCGCGTTCGAGCATGTTGAGCGCCGCGACGCGCGCGAGTTGCTGCGCGACGCGCCAGTGTTCGATGCGCGCCGTGCGTGCGAGGCCCGAGCCGTCGGCGAGCGGAAAGCGCGCAATATCGCCGGCCACGTAGACGCGCGGCGCGGCGCACATCGTCGCGTCGACGCTCACGCCGCCGTCGTGATCGAGCTTCAGTCCGGCCAGCAACTGCGTCGCGGGGCGCACACCCACGCCCGCGATCACCGCGTGTGCGGGCAAGGTCTCGCCAGTGTCGAGCTGGATCGATTCGATGCGTTCGCGGCCCTCCAGACGCAGCGCCTTCGCGCGCTGAAACACCACGCCGTGCGCTTCGTGCCAGTCGCGAAACAGGCCGCCGACGCGCGCGCCCAGCGCATGGTGCAAGGGCACGCCGCTCGGCGTGACGACGGTCACGCGCACGTCGCGCTTGCGTAGCGCCGACGCGGTTTCGAGCGAGATGAAACTGTCGCCGAGCATGACGACGTGTTCGCCCGGTGCGGTGGCGTCGAGAATCGCCTTCGCATCGTGCAAGGTGCGCAGCGTGAAGACGCGCTCCAGATTCGCGCCGGGCAGGTCGGGGCGTCGCGCGCTCGAACCGGTCGCGACCAGCGCGGCGTCGAAGGCGGTTTCGCGGCCGTCGGCGAGCGTGACGCGCTTGAGCGCCGTATCGAAGCGCACGACGGCGGTGTGCTCGATGCGCAGACGTTCGTCGCGCGTTGTTTCCTCGGACAAAAGCGGCGGCACGTCGTCGGGCTGCATTTCACCTGCGGGAACGAATTTGCTCAGACAGGTGCGGTCGTAGGGCGCTTCGGGCTCCGCGCAGAAAACGGTCAACTCGCCGTCAAAGCCGTTGTCGAGCAGCGTGGCAACCGCCGACGCGGCCGCCGCACCGCCGCCGATGATCGCGAAGCGCTGCGGCGAACCGCGACGCGCGACGGCCGCAGCGGGCGCGCCGGGCTGCAGATCGATGAACACGTTCGACGATTCCACCTTGACGGGCCACGCCTTGAGGCTGCCGAGCGCGGGTGGTTCGAGCCACGCACCGCTGTCGGCGGCGAAAACGGCCTTATGCCACGGACAGATGATGCGGCCGTTGCAGAGCGCGCCTTCTTCGAGCGGCGCGCCCGCGTGCGGGCAATCCGCCTGAAACGCCCGCAGGCATTCGCCGTCGCGCACGAGCAGGACGGCTTCGTTTTCGATCTTCACGCGCGTCATGCCCGAAGCGGGCAATGCTCCCAGTTCCGCTGCCTTGATCCATGCATTCATGACGCGCTCCTGCCTGAAATTGCCGATATTTCCCGCTTGATGCAGAGGAAGGAGCGCAAGCGCCGTGCCGCCGGGATACTGCCGACCGATACGGATAGTGCGGATAAAACAGGCGCTGCAACGGCACGCTTCGTGCGGCAGCAGTCGTGAGCGTGTGATCGACACGTGTTCGCCGATCTATCGTTTGTGGTGAATAGATCGCCCCTTTTCATTTAATCAGGAGTCCAAGCTATGATGACGAAGACAACACTTGCGGCGGCGCTGGTCGTCGCCATGACGACACTGTCGGGCGCTGCGTTCGCGCAAGGCAACGGCGGCGGCAGCAGTAGCAACGGCACGGGTGCGCAGGGCGCGGGCGGCGACGCCAACGGTTCGACGCAGAACATGAATATGGATCAGCGCCAGCCGGCTTCGTCGGCACATGCCACGACGAAGCATCACAGCACGAAGACGCATCACGCGAAGAAGCCGATGAACGACACCACGAATACGCCGGGCGCCGACGCCAGTAGCGATACCAAGGGTCAGTAGCGATTCGGTTCGTGGTTGGGTGGTCGAAGAAAGTCGAGCGCATTGCGCGAACGGCCCGAAAGGGCCGTTCCGCATCAAACGGGGACATAAAATAATTGCCGGATTCCGGCGGTGCGCGAAAAATAATTCAGAAATAAATACCGGAAAAATGAGGGAATAAACGTTATCGAACTTTTTTAAGTTTGATTTAAGAAACCCTCGATAGCCTCGGGCCTTTCGCCCATCGGCGCCGCAATGGTGGCCGGTGTCACATCGAGAGTCGTGCGTCACGCGCGCGGCTTTTCGCCAGCATTCCGTATCCAGCAGATGCCCAAACTCGTCTTGTCGACATCTACGGGATTCGCGGGTAAAGCGTTCATCGTCGCCGCTATTGGCACGGCCTGCACTGCATGGCTCATGCACGAGGCTCCCACGCAAAGCGCCGACGTATCGCTGCACGCATCCGACGATATCCCGGCTCATGCCACGCGCGATGGCGCGTCCGCAGCTTCCACCGGTTCCACCGATACCACCGCACAATCCGCGCAGACCGCTGCAACCACACCGCCCGCCGAGCCGGCTTATCGCGTCGAAACCGCGCAGGTCACGCACAGCTTTTCCGAAGCCGCGAGCAAACTGGGCGTCGACGCCGCGACTGCCGCGCAACTCGCACGCGCGCTCGCGGGCCGACTCGATTTCCGCCGCGATCTGCAACCGGGCAGTGAAGTGCGCTTCGTGTTCCGCAACGACAATGCGTCGGCCGATGCGAACGCGCAGGTGACTACACCAGCGACTACACCAGCCAGTAAACAAGCCAATACGCAGACGAATGCACCGGCGGCGTCACAATCCGCCGACACCGTCGCCAATGCCGACGACGACCTGCCGCTCGCCGTGCGCATTTCCACGGGCAAGACCTCGCACGACTTGTTCCTCTATCGCAATCTCGACGGCAAGGCGTTCTACTACGGCGCTGATGGCCAGTCGAATGCGCCTTCGTTCGCTCGCTATCCGCTCGCTTATACGCGCGTGTCGTCGGCGTTCTCGCCGAATCGGCTCGACCCCGTCACGCATCGCTGGGCGGCGCACGACGGCGTCGATCTCGCCGCGCCCGCAGGCACGCCCGTGCACGCCACCGCGCGCGGCACCGTGACGTTCGCGGGTTGGGAGACCGGTTACGGACGCGTCATCAAGATCAAGAACTTCGGCGACTACTCGACCACCTTCGCGCATCTCTCGCGTTTCGCGAAGTCGCTGCGCGCGGGCGCGCAGGTGCACAAGGGGCAGGTCATCGGTTATGTCGGGTCGACGGGCTGGGCGACGGGGCCGCATCTGCATTACGAAGTGCACGTCGATCACGTGCCGAAGAATCCGCTCACGGTGGCGCTGCCGCAACGCGCGGGCATGAGCGCCGAGGAAAAGGAACATTTCGCGCAGCAGGTCGCGCAGTTCGAACCGATGCTCTGAGCGCGGTTTCGCCGCCGCTTCTCAGCCGCTTCCCGGTCATTTCCGCACTGTTTCCCTGCTGTCAGGTTTATGGACTACAGTGCGTGAGCACGCACGCGTTATCGTCCGCGTAACCGCTCATCAGGGAGCCAAGGTCATGACCGAACATCGGCAGCACCCATCGTCCGTGGTGTCGTTCAAAAGCGCCCACGATTTCGATACGACCATCGCGCAACTGAAAAGGGCGCTCGACGGCGTGGGCGCCACCGTGTTCGCGGACGTGGACCAGCGCGAGGCGGCGTCGCTCGTCGGGCTCGAATTGCGGCCCACGCGGCTGATTCTCTTCGGTAATCCCAAAGCGGGCACGCCGATCATGGCTGCCAATGCACACGCGGCGCTCGAATTGCCGCTACGCCTCGTGGTCTGGCAGGACGACGAGGGCCACGCGGTCGTCGATTACCGCGATGTTTCGCAGACGCTCGGTCCGCTCTACGCCATCGCCCCCGAACTGCTCGGGCCGATCCAGCGCGTCGCCGCCATGTTGCAGGCCGCCGTGCAGTGATACGCGCCAAAACGCACGCCGCGCGCTTTAGCCCCTGAAATACGGGGCGAACAGCGCGCGGCGGCGTTCTTCGCTTGCATCGTTTTTCGTTCTTCGATTGATCAGCGCGTCGCGCAATGCCCGCGCTTCACTGCCCAAAAAATAGATCGCACTGCGAACGAGGCAGACACGGCTTGCTGCTCGTGCGCTGGCCGGCTGCGCTACGCGTATCGGCCGTGCCGCCGTACGACATGTCGGTGGCGGCTTGAGCCGACGCATTGGCGTCGTCGAGCAGGGCGCGATGTCCGCTTTCCGGCGGAGCCGTTTCGTCGCGCGCCAGCGACGTGCCAGGTGTGCCGGCCGCCATGGCGCTCACGCACCCGGCGACTATCGCCAATCGGATTTTCATTTCGACACTCCTTCTTCATGCGCCGCCGATGCGGTGCAGGGCGGCGCGCGCGCACGGCACGCGCCACCGCGCCGTGCGCATTCAGGTGGAGTCGGGATGCCGGCACAACGCCAGGGCTGCCGAACGTGTTAGCTGACTGCTTACACCGTGGCGCGCCCTCGCCAGACGGGAGGGCGGCGCAGCACGGCGCGGCGCAAGAAGAAGGGAAGAGCGGGCGCGCAGAGAACGTCCGCGCTGCCCTTCTGTTATAGCGCGCGCACGCGAGAGTGCAAAACCCGGGCGTCTTTCAGGATTGCGCGAATCCTTTCCATTTCTTTCGACATTGAAATGTAGCGAAAGCTTAAGGAAATTGAATGGTCGCTGTCACGTCATGTTGTGGTGTTGTAATTCGCTCGCCCTGATGTCTGGCGCATTAACCCGGTGAAACCTGATCGGCGCAAACGCAAGGCCACACGTGTTCGACGCGTCGAGCAGGACTCTAAAACCAACTCGAAAAATCGATGGAGCCCACAAAAATGTACCGCCGAGCATTACTCGCCGTGCCGTGCGTCGGCATTGCAGCCGCACTGTTCGCGTGCGGCAGCAGCAATTCGAACCCGGGTTCGACGACTTCGTCGCAGTCCGCACAGGACGCGCTCACGACTGCCACGCCGATCAAGCACCTTGTGGTGATCTACGGCGAGAACGTCTCGTTCGATCACTACTTCGCAACCTATCCGAGCGCGACGAATCCGTCGGGCGAGCCGTCGTTCTCGGCCGCTTCGGGTACGCCGACGGTCAACGGTCTGACTGGCACGCTGCTGACGTCGAACCCGAACTTCACCAACACGGCCAACGGCACGGACGCGGCTAATCCGTTCCGTCTCGACCGCACGCAGGCCGCCACCGCCGACCAGAACCACGCCTATACGGCCGAGCAGCAAGCCGGCGACAACGGCGCGCTCGACCTGTTCCCGAAGTACACGGGTAACGGGACGAGCGGCGGCGCAAGCGCCTTCGGCACGAAGGGCCAGGTGATGGGCTTCTACGACGGCAACACCGTCACGGCGCTCTGGAACTACGCGCAGAAGTACGCGATGAGCGACAACGCCTGGACGACGACCTACGGTCCGTCGACGCCTGGCGCGCTCGAAGTCGTGTCGGGTCAGACCAACGGCCTCGAACTCGTGAACACGTCGAAGCAGCCGGCCACGGCCACGACCTCGTCGTACTACATCCAGGACGGCGCAGGCGGTCTGACGATGATTAACGACGTCGATCCGGGCTACGACACCTGCTCGAGCACGACCGACTCCGGCATGATCAACGCCAAGAACATCGGCGACCTGCTGAACGCGCAGAAGATCACGTGGGGCGGCTTCATGGGCGGCTTCAACCTGCAGACCGTGAACTCGAACGGCACGACGGGTTGCAAGCGCAGCACGATCGCGACGGCGGTGAACGCGGCGACGGCCGACTACATCCCGCACCACAACTGGTTCCAGTACTTCAAGTCGACGGCGAATCCGCAGCATCTGCGCCCGAGCTCGACGGCCGTGATCGGCAACACGCTCGAAGCGGACGGCAAGACGCTCGACCCGGCGAACCACCAGTACGACACGGATGACTTCTTCGCTGCGGTGAAGGCGGGCAACTATCCGTCGGTGAGCTTCCTGAAGGCGCCGGCTGCGCAAGACGCGCACGCAGGCTACTCGGATCCGCTCGACGAGCAGGCGTTCGTCACGAAGGTCGTGAACTTCCTGATGCAGCAGCCGGACTGGAAGAACACCGCCGTGGTCGTGACCTATGACGACTCGGACGGCTGGTACGACCATCAGTACATGGCGCCGGTCACGTCGTCGCTCGCCAGCGCCGATCAGCTCAACGGCAACGGCGTGTGCGGCACGGGCACGCAGCCGACGGGTGTGAACGGTTCGCCGGTCAACGGCCGCTGCGGCCCGGGCACGCGCATTCCGTTCCTCGTGATCTCGCCGTGGGCGAAGACGAATTACGTCGACCACACGTTCATCGACCAGGCTTCGGTGGTGCGCTTCATCGAAGACAACTGGCTCGGCGGCGCGCGTCTCGGCGGCGGTTCGTTCGATGCCTCCGCAGGCGACCTGCGCGGCATGCTGAACACGACCGGCACGGCGGTGACGTCGCCGCTGTACCTCGACGAAACGCTCGGCACGCAGCTGAGCGCAGCACCGGCGATGTAAATCGAGCGGCGGCGCGAGGCTCAAGTCGTACGCCTCGCGCCGCGTTTGCCCGCCATCGACGACATTCGATGACGATCGATGACGAGATGACTATCGCTGACCCGCTTGCCGTGCATGCGCTCCCGTAGCGCTCACGGCAATTCGGCTTTTCGGCGCCAACACGAAGAACGCATCATGTCCGAGCTTTCCGCATCGCCCACTCCGTCTTCTCCTTCGCCCGAGCCGCACGCGCCGCGCACGTCCACGCGTCCCGCACGCCTCGTGCTGCGCGCCGCCGCCGCCGTGCTGGTCGCGGGTCTCGGCTTCTGCGCCTACGCAGCGGCGTTTCCCTCGCACGTGCCCGATGCGGTCGGCGAAGTCGTCGAGAACCTCACGGGCGCGAATCCGCATCCTGTCGTGCTGCAGCGTCCGCCGGTCGCGCCGCTCTCGGCGATGGCGCAGCTCGGCAAGCAACTGTTTTTCGATCCTTCGCTCTCGGGCTCGGGCCAGCAGTCCTGCGCCTCGTGCCATAGCCCCGATCACGCGTACGGGCCGCCCAACGGGCTCGACGTGCAGAAGGGCGGTCTCGCGATGACGCAGCAGGGCTACCGTCCGCCGCCTTCGCTGATGTATCTGTATCGCCAGCCCAATTTCAGCATCGGCCCCGATGCCGGTGAAAACGACGATGCGCCCTCGGTGCAGCAGCAGGCGTCCGCTTCGGCGAACGTCGTGAAGTCGCAGAAGACCGCGGGCGGCGCGTCGACGTCGGTGGAAATGGTGCCGCAGGGCGGTCTGTTCTGGGACGGTCGCGCCGACACGCTGCAGCAACAGGCCTATGGTCCGCTGCTCAATCCGGTGGAAATGGCCAACAAGGACGTGGACAGCGTCGCGCAGAAGCTGAAGAGCGCGCCTTACGCGAAGCGCTTCAACGAATTGTTCGGATCCCGAATCTTCGATAACCCGAAGATGGCGGTCTCGGAAGCGATGTTCGCGATCTCGCGTTATCAGGTGGAAGATCCGTCGTTCCATCCGTACAACAGCAAGTACGATCGCTGGCTCGAAGGGCGTGCGCATCTCTCGCAGGCCGAACTGCACGGGCTGCGTCTCTTCAACGATCCGGACAAGGCGAACTGCGCGGGCTGCCACCTTTCCAAGCCCAGCAAAGACGGTCTGCCGCCGATGTTCACCGACTACCAGTACGAAGCGCTCGGCGTGCCGCGCAATCGCACGCTCGAGCAGAACCGCGATCCGAAGTTCTACGATCTCGGCGTGTGCGGTCCGTTCCGCTCGGACATGAAGGACCAGCAGCAATATTGCGCGATGTTCCTCACGCCCACGCTGCGCAACTCGGCCACGCGCACGGTGTTCTTCCACAACGGCATCTATCACGACCTCGATCGCGTGATGGCGTTCTACAACGAGCGCAACACCGATCCGGGCAAGTTCTATCCGCGCGGCGCGGACGGCAAGATCGAGAAATACGACGACATTCCGGCCGATCTGCAGAAAAACGTTGATGTGGCCGATGCACCGTTCGATCGCAAGTTCGGCGACAAGCCCGCCATGACCGCGGACGATATCCACGACATCATCGCGTTCCTCAAAACGCTCAACGACGATCCGGCGCCGTCACACTGATCGACGCGACGACACGCGATGACTTGATTACGCGGATCATCGGTAAAGCGCGCCCTCGGGCGCGCTTTTTTGTTTGATCGCAGTGTTCAGTTCGCGCTGTTGCCGATCAGCGAATCGCGCGGATCGGGCGGCGCGCCTTCGAACACCGTTGCCTTGACCTGATTGCGGCCCGCTTCCTTGGCGGCGTAAAGCGCTTCGTCGGCGGCGCGCAAAAGCGCGTGCGCGCCGGTGGCTTCGCGCGGCGTGCAGGTCGCGCAGCCCACGCTCACGGTCACCGAGCCGTGCTCGCTATGGCCATGCGCGATGCCGAGCGCCGCCACGTTTTCGCGAATCTGCTGCGCGATCTTCCACGCGCCATCGGCGGGCGTGCCGGACAGCACCACCGCGAATTCCTCGCCGCCGTAGCGCGCGACCATGTCGGTGGCGCGCTGCACCTTCGCGCCGATCGCGTGCGCCACGGCGGCGAGCACTTCGTCGCCGGCCGCGTGACCGTAGAAGTCGTTGAACAGCTTGAAGCGGTCGATGTCGATGAACAGGATCGACAGCGGCTGCGCGGCGCGGCGCGCGCGCTGCCATTCTTCCACGAGCCGCAGATCGAGCGCGCGACGGTTCGACAGCCCGGTGAGCGCATCGGTCACGGACAGACGCTTGAGTTCCGATTCCGCGCGCAGCCGCGAGCGCAGACCGAACGCCAGCAGCCACGACGAAAGCGCGACGAAAGCGCCAAACGCGATCGAAGTGGGCTCGTAGACGGCGATGCGCTCGCGCCAGCGCACGAGCGTGTCGTCGAGCGCGGGCGCGACCACCACGGTCAGCGAAGCGTGCGGCACGCGCTGATACGTGTAGATGCGCGTCGTGCCGTCCTCGTCGTCGCGCGCGACGAAGGAACCCGAACTCGATTTCAGCATGGGCGCGATCTGGCGTTGTGATGCGAGATTCGTCCCCACGTCGTAATCGGAATAGGGTTTGCGTGCGAGCAGCGTGCCGTCGTCGAGCATGATGAAGACGTTGCCGTTCGGCCCCACGTCGATGCGATTGAACAGCTGCTGGAAATACGCGAGCCGCAAGGTGAGCAGCACCACGCCGCCGAACTCGCCTTCGTAATCGCTGATGCGGCGCGACAGGCCGATCGCATACTGGCCGTCGTTGACGCGCGAGCGGAACGGATCGGAAATATACATGCCCTGCGAGCGGCTGCGTTCCTGGGCGCGGAAATAGTCGCGGTCGGCGAGATTCACGTTCGGGTACGCGCGCCCGTCCTGCGAGTCGACCACTTGCCCGTGCGCGTCGGCGTACAGCGCGCCGTCGATATAAAGCGCGCCCGCGATGCGGCCGAACAGCACCGTGCGGCGCAAGTCGGGCGGCAGCGTCGCCGTGCGCGGATCGCGGATCGACGCGACGGCGTCCGAGAGAATCAGGTCGTAGAGGCCCAGATTGGTTTCGAGGTGGCTCGAAATCAGCGCAGTCAGCATCGTGGACGTTCGTTGCGCATTTTGCAGCGCTTGCTCGCGTTGTTGCGAAAAACCGATAAAGGCCATCGCGACGATGGCGAAGCCGACCAGCGTTCCGGCGCTGCCGAGCACGAACGGATGCTCGCCAAGCCAGCGAAAGAGGTGTAGATACGCAGCGCGAACGCGGACGGTCGCGGATCGGTAAAGCGACTGGAACGTCATGCAGGCTCTCCGGGGCGCGGTCTGCGTGACCACGTTCAGCCATGGTGCCGTAGCCGCGCGGGAGAGGGAAGCTAAGTGCGCGAAAACATGCCGCTTGCATGGTATCGGCGCCCGGCTCGAATAAACAATCAGTTTAACGAACTAATCATCGATTGCTAACGTTGTATCGTTCGCGGTGTACGCGCTCAGCCAGTGCGGCGTGTTCGCGAAACGGTCTTAGGAAACGGTCTTAGAATCGAGCACGGAGACAGCCACGTGGAGGAGCGGCATGGCCAGCGTGATCGTAGCGAGCGGTCAACCAGTGGAACGCGCGGCGCTCAGCGAACTGGTGCGCGCCGCGGGCCATCAGGTGGCGGGGGAAGCCGAGAGCGGGCAGCGGGCCTTGCAGATGCTGCGCGAGATCGAGCCCGAGTTGCTGGTGCTGGCCACCCATCTGCCGAAGATCAGCGGCGTGGAAGTGTTGCGGCGTCTGCGGGCGAAAGGCACGCGCACGAAAATCCTGCTCTACGGCGAAGAAACGGCCGCGCATTTCATCCAGGGCTGCTACGAAGCGGGCGCGGATGGGTTCATCGGCAAGCAGGAGGAGCCGAGCGAATTGCGTCGCGCGATGAATGGCGTGCTCACGGGTCACCGCTATTTTCCCGCGTTCGAATCCGAGGTCGCGGGCACGCGCAAACGCGCCGATTCCACCGGTCCGCTCGCGGTCCTTTCGCCGCGCGAACTGAGCATTCTCACCTATCTGGCGCGCGGTTTTCCCAACATCGCCATCGCTCAGGAATTGTCGATCAGCGAAAAAACGGTGAGTGCGCATCGCAGTCATCTGCGCCGCAAGCTCAATGCGGAATCGCTGGTCGAACTCGCCGATATTGCGCGCAAGGCCGGCTTGCTCGGCGAATCCGGACGCGCGGAAATCGCGCCGACGGAAACGTTCCAGGCGAGCGAGCACGACGCTTCGATGCTGCGGGCGATGCTCGACGGCACGCCGTTGCCGCTGCACGTGCGCGATCTCAACGGCCGCCTTGTCGCGTGCAATGACGCCTTCCTGAAGCTGCACGACACGACGTTCGACGCCATTGCCGGTACGCGTTTCAGCGATCTTCCATCGATCGGTCCGGAAACCGCGATCGAACTGGAACGGCGCTACCGTGCGCGCGTGTCGCTCGGTACATCCGCACGCACCGATCGCGAGGTGGTCATGCACGGTCGTCGCGCGATGTTTCATAGCTGGGCGACGCCGTATCGCGGCACGGACGGCGAATTGCTCGGCATGGTGGTCGGCACGATCGACGTCACGGGGCGCGAGGACATGTTGCGCGCGTTGTCGATCGAGCGCGATAACGCGGCCGGCGTTGCAGAAGGCATGGGCCGCCTGCTGGGCGCGCTCTGCGACGAGATGCATCCGCTCGCCGGATTGCTGGAGACCGCAGCCGCGATGCTCGACAGCAGCACGGCAACGGCGGGGCAGCGCGCGTTTGCCGCGCGCCTGACCGAAGCGGTGCCGCGCGTGGAGCATCTCACGCGCAACGTGAAGGACCTGATCGCGCTGGAGCAGGGCGTGCAGGCGCTCGAACAGGCGCCCGCGCGTCCTGCCGATCTCTTGCGCGAAGCCGTGGAGGCCGAACAGGCCGACGCGCGCCGTTACGGCTGCACGCTGGCCGTGCGCGTGACGGGCGACGCCACGGTGTCCGCGCTGCTGGATCGCGGCCGTATGATCAATCTCGCCCGCCTGCTCGTGCGTCGCGAGATGCTGCAAAGTCCGGGCTGCACGGTCGACATTCATCTCACCGTCGCGCCGATGGTGCCGGGCGGCGCGTATCGCCTCACGATCGACATCGAACCTTCGGCGGGGACGGCCACGCCACTACCTGTCGTCGAAGCCGGCAACCAGGTCGGCTTTCTCGTCTGCCGCCACATGGCCGAATTCATGCACGGCTCGCTGCAACTGCACGCCGGAGCGCGCCGGGGCACCACCTGGCGGCTCGTCGCGTCCGCTGAATAAGGTGCGCGCCGCTTCTGTCACCCGCAGTATTGTCTGCCTGACACCACAGTATTTTCCTGGTTTCGCCCCTCCGTCAGCCTTTTTCGTCGAGCACAGCATTGTCCTGGGCGCGACTCAGTATTCGCTCATATTTCCCGATCGCTCCGGCCTCTATCGTTACATCCAGACGCAACGAGCGCACGCATTCGCCAGGCGATTCCTCGCCAGACGCCTGCAGCGCCAACGCAATCCGTCTTCGTTGTAGCGAGCGAGTACGCAGGTTTTTCTCACGATGCATGGCATCGCATGGCTGCTCCCGCTCACGTCACTTCACTCGACATTCGGGAGTCCGTAATGAACAAGATCTATCGATCCATCTGGAACGCCTCCACACAAACGTGGACGGCTGCGCAGGAAAACGCCCATGCGCACGGCAAGCATTCGGCACGCCGCGCGTTGACGGTGGCCATGCTGGCCGCTGTCGCCGCACTGGGCAGCGGCGGCGTGTGGGCCACGCCCGCGCCCGGCGGGCAGGGCAATACCGGCATCTTCGTCAATGACGTCTCGACCGGCGGCTGCATCGCGGCTTATGACGCGGGCAGCGGCACCGGTGGCGGTCAGGGCAATCAGTGGTTCGGCATCAACGCCAACAACTACGCGGGGCAGCTCCAATATTGCAGCGCGAGCGACAAGGCCACGCAAACGAAGCGCGTGCTGTTCTATGGCGCCACGGTCAACGATCAGGACCCCGGCGTTGTGGGCAGCGACTCACTCACGCTGGGCAATGAACTCTATGTGAACGGCGGCCGCATCGTGCTCAACGATCAGATTCGCGGTACGAAATCGCTCTCTATCGGCGACGAAAACACGCGCGCCAGCGGCGTCAACGGTGTGGCGATCGGCAATGGCGCCACTACTCACAGCGGCGCGCGGGATTCGGTTGCGATCGGCGCCGGGGCCTATGCGAACGCCGCCAACAGCGTGGCGCTGGGCGCGAACAGCGTCACGACGATGAACGCCGCCGCCGAGGCTTACGCGCCGACCTCGGAAGCGATGGCGAAACTCGCGGGCCTGACGCCCGTGGGCGAAGTCTCGGTGGGCTCTTCCGGCTTGGCCATGGCCAGCGCCGAGCGCCGCATCACCAACCTCGCGGCCGGCGCCGAAGATACCGACGCCGTGAACGTCTCGCAGTTGAAGAGCGTGGCGGACCTGATCGACAGCAACAGCACGCATTACTACAGCGTGAACGACAACGGCACGCCGCAAGGCAATTACAGCAACGAGGGCGCAATCGCGCCTCACTCGCTCGCGGCCGGCGTCAATGCCAGCGTCAGCAGCTCGAATTCGGTGGCGATGGGCGACGGCGCAACCGTGTCGACCAAAGCGGACAGTTCCGTGGCGGTGGGCAGCGAGGCCAAGAGCAATGCCAGATCGTCGGTCGCCGTGGGCGCGAACGCCGTGGTCGGGACCGAGGCGACGAACAGCGTCGCGCTCGGCAGCAACAGCGCTGTCGCCGCGGGTACGACCAGTGCAACGGCACTCGGATCCGGCGCATCGGTGAACGGGGTGCGCGGCGTCGCGGTCGGTTCCGGCGCGCAATCCCTTGCGGCCAACACTGTGGCAATCGGCGCAGGCGCAGTTGCGTCGGGCACGAACGACGTCGCGCTCGGCCGCGCGTCGGTGGCGAACGGCGCCGTCGGCACCAGCGGCGCGAGCGTGGGCGGCAAGAGCGTGACGTTCGCGGGCGCAACGCCTCAGGGCACCGTGAGCGTGGGCGTGCAAGGCAGCGAACGCACGATCACGAACGTCGCTGCGGGTCGCCTCAGCAGCACGAGCACGGATGCCATCAACGGTTCGCAACTGCACGCGACCAATCAGGTCGTGGACGACCACGCGACGGCCATTACGGATCTCGATGGCCGGGTGAACACGGTCAAAGGTGACGTGACGCGCCTCGGCGACACGATCACGAACATCGCGGGCGATACGAGCGAAACCTACACGAACGCGAATGGCATCGGTATTCGCTACGCACGCACCAACGAGAAGGATCTCGCCAGATCGGACGCCTTCGCCAGCGGCGAAGGCAGCACGGCAGTCGGTTATCAAGCCGCCGCGCAAGGCAATTCGAGCCTCGCGCTGGGCCGCAACGCGTCGGCCGTGCACGCAAACAGCGTCGCGCTCGGCTCGAACGCGGTGACGGACACTGCCGTCGGCACGGCGGGCGGCACGGTCGCGGGCGTTTATCGCGGCTATGCGGGCACCGCGCCGGTCGGCACCGTGAGCGTGGGCAGCGCAGGCAGTGAACGCACGATCACGAACGTCGCGGCGGGCCGCGTGGACGATCAAAGCACCGACGCCATCAACGGTTCGCAGTTGCACGCCACGAATCTGGCCGTCAACAAGAACACCAGCGACATCACGAATCTGCAGGGCGACATCGGCAATGCGGTGATGTACGACTCGTCGGCGCGTGACTCCGTGACGCTGGGCGGCCCGGGCGCGGGCGGCAAGGTGCGTTTGAGCAACGTGGCCGAAGGCGACGTCAGCGAAAACAGCACCGATGCAATCAACGGTTCGCAGCTTTATCAGACTCACCAGAGCATCACGAATCTCGATGGCCGCGTAACGAATGTCGAAGGCGACATCACCAACCTGACCACCAACATCGACAACGTCTACTCAGGCGGCACGAAGTACTTCCACGCCAACTCGACCGGCGTCGACTCGCAGGCCGTGGGCCAGGACAGCGTCGCGATCGGCATGGGCGCGCGCGCGAATAACGCGAACGATGTGGCGCTGGGCGCGGGTTCGTCGACCTCGTATGCGGTTTCGACGCCGGGCGCGGTGTTCGGCAACAGCTACTACAACTTCGCGGGCGCCAACCCGACGGGCACGGTGAGCGTGGGCGCGCAAGGCAGCGAACGCACGATCACGAACGTCGCGGCGGGTCAGGTCAGCGCGGACAGCACCGATGCCATCAACGGCTCGCAGCTCTATGCAGTGGGCCAGGCGATCGGCGATCTCAACGCGACCGTCACGCAGGCGACCGAAGGCACGGTGAAGTACGACCGCAACCCCGACGGCACCATCAACTACAACAGCATCACGCTGCAAAGCACGGGTGGGTCAAAGACCTCCATCCATAACGTGGCGGCAGGCGTGGAAGGCTCCGATGCGGTGAACGTCGATCAGCTCAACCAGGCCGTGAGCGGCATCACCGACAACCTCAGCGCGGCAGCCAATCCGTTCTTCACGGCCGATGGCGATCGCAATACCGAAGCCGCAAGCGCGACCGGCGATCACGCGACAGCGATGGGCGCGAACGCCCAGGCGAACGCGGCAAGCTCGGTGGCGGTCGGCGCGGGCTCAGTAGCGGACCGCGCGAACACGGTCTCCGTGGGCACCGTGGGCAACGAGCGTCAGATTACCAACGTCGCGCCCGGCACCGTCGGCACCGACGCCGTGAATCTGAATCAGCTCAACAACATGGGCGCGCAGGCGAATCAGTACACCGACAAGCGCGTGAACATGCTCGGCGACCAGGTGAACCGCGTGGCGCGCGATGCGTACTCGGGCGTCGCGGCGGCGACCGCGCTCTCGATGATTCCGGACGTGGACCTCGGCAAGTCGATCTCGGTCGGCGTCGGCGGCGGCACGTATCGCGGCTATCAGGCCATGGCGGTCGGCGGCACGGCGCGCGTCACCCAGAACATCAAGCTGCGCGCGGGCGCGGGCGTGAGTTCGGGCGGCACCACGGTGGGCGTTGGCGCTTCGTATCAGTGGTAACGGGCGGGCGGCGCGCAGCGCCGTCACCCGGTGTGAATCAAATAGTCTGGAAACCGAATTAATCAATCTGATTTTGCGAGTCAATCATGAAACATCACATTCTCTTTTGCGCTCTCGGTCTCGCGCTTCTCGCGGGCTGCTCCAGCGCATCGGGCCCGGCACACAACCTCGACGTCTTGACGTCGACGCAAGGTGCGCCGGTTTATCGGGTGCAGTGTCAGGGGCTCTTCTCCAGTAGCCGGACCTGCATGAAGCAGGCGGAAAAGATCTGTGGCGAAGGGGCAGTGAACCTCGTCTCGACGATCGGCAAGGCCGCTTCGAGCACCGAGGCCAGCGGCGATCCGCGCGAGCTGACCTTCACCTGCGCGGCGCACAATGCCGCACCTGTCGTGCAGTAAGTCGTAGTTTGAGCGGGCGCGCCGCGTCCGCCATGTTTAATCAATCATCAGGAGTTTAAAATGAAATCCGCTACTCTCAAGCTTATCTCGATCAGCACCGCCATGTTGCTCGGCGTCGCTCCGGTTCTGCCGGCTGCCGCCTCCGACTTCACCGCGGACGCGACACAAAGCGTCGTCGCGCAGTCCGCGGCCGTGCCGCTGAAAGGCCGCGTCACCTCGGTCGACGTCGCAGGCCGCACGATGACCGTGCTCGGCGAGCATGGCAAGGAAGTGCGTCTGCCGCTCGTCATGCGTCCCGACGACAAGACGCTGCCGCAAGTCGGCGACGCGATTGCGCTGCAATACAAGGATGCGCTGGTCGTCGAGCTTCACAAGGTGGCTGCGCAAAGCGACGGCATTCGCAAGCGCGTCGATACCGACGTGTTCCTGCCCACCGCCAGCGGCTACGAAGTCGCGCGTCAGGTGGAAGTCGAGGCGACGGTCCTGCAGGTCGACGCGCAGGCCCGCAGGGTCTCGCTGCGTGGCGCGACACGGCGTTTTGCGATGGACGTGCATCCGGGCGTCGATCTGAATCAGGTCCATCCCGGCGACACGGTGCGGATGGTTTTCGTCCAGACTTACGCCGTGCAGGATACGCAGGGTTGAGTCAAGGCGCGCAATCGCACGATTGTGCGAAGCGTGAGCGTCTCGCGGCGCTCACGCTTTTTTGTCGTCGTGCGCGAGGTGGATCGTGACGAGCACCGAGGCGTCGTCGAGGGATTCGAGCGCGTGCGGCACGCCTGCATCGAGCAACAGCATGTCGCCCGCGTGCATCGTGCGCGGATCGCCGTTGATGGAAAAGCGGATCACGCCTTCGAGACACAGCACGGTGATTTCGCCCGGCGCGTGATGCTCGGGCACCTGCTTGCCCGCGGGCAGCACGAGGCGAATCACTTCGAGCTGCTTCGCGCGGATCAGCGTGGTCGACTTCGCGCTCTTGAGCGCGCCGCCCAGCGGGCGGGCGTCGAAGATCTCGCCGGGCACGGCATGCGGAATGGCCATGATGGGTTCTCTACGAGACGGGAATCAGCGGTTCGGTGCCTGAGGCCGGCACCGAACCGGTCGATCACACAACATCGCAACACATCAAACGACACCTGCGTGCGTCAGGCGGCCAGCGTCGCCTTCAGCGTGATCTTCGCGTTGTTGGCGAACAGCTTTGACACCGGGCAGTTCTCCTTCGCGCCGTTCGCGAGCTCTTCGAACTTCGCCTGATCGATACCCGGAATCTTCGCGGTCATGTCGAGCTGGCAGGCCGTGATCGAAAAACCTTCGCCCACTTTTTCGAGCGTCACCGTCGACTTCGTTTCGATGCTGTCGGCCTTGAAACCGGCTTCGGTGAGAAAGAGCGAAAACGCCATCGTGAAGCAGCCCGCGTGCGCCGCGCCGATCAGTTCCTCGGGATTGGTGCCGGGACCGCCCTCGAAACGCGAGGCGAAACCGTAGGGCGCGTCGCGCAGCACGCCCGTCTGGGTCGAAATCGAGCCCTGGCCGTCCTTGATGCCGCCGTGCCATTTGGCGCTAGCCGTCTTTTGCATGATGTTTCTCCGCGTAAGGGGTGGGAAGGCGAGTCACGCAAGCCGCGTGCCTCGCCGGGCGCTCGACGGGACGGGCTCAGTGCTGCGTGGCGCCTGCGTACCAGGCGGCGGCCGCGTCGATTTCGTCGGGCGTCATGTTGCGCGCGATGTTGCGCATCTGCTCGGAAATGTCGTTGTGGCGCGTGCCGTTCGCGAAGGCCGCGAGCTGCGCCTTGGTATAGACGGCGGGCAGGCCGTCGAGCCACGGGCTGCCGACTTTGTGATCGACGCCGCCATGACACGACGCGCACGCCGGAATATTGCGCAGCGGCGCGCCTTGCGAAACGATCTCGGGCGGCTCGCCCTTGAGCTCAACGAACGGCGGCAGCGACGCGTAATACGCCGCCAGATCGCGCAGATCCTGATCGGACAGATTCTGCGCCATCGGCGACATCACCGCGCTCTGACGCGCGCCGCTCTGGAAGTCGAGCAGTTCCTTGTAGATCACGCTCGCATACTGGCCCGCGAGATTCGGCGAATTGGCGTCGCTCATGCCGCGCGGACCGTGGCACATCGTGCAGCGCAGCGAGAGCGTCGCGCCGCGTCCGATCGAGAGACTGTTCGCGCCGTCGAGCATGTGCGGCGTGAGTTCGACCACGCTGACCTTGTAGCCGGGCGTCAGCGAGGTTTCGCCCTGATGCCACTGGCGCGGCACGCCCGCCGCGCTGCAGATCGCGTTCCAGAGGCCCTGGAAGTTCGGATCGCTTTGCGCAGAAGGCAGCCACACGAAGCCGATCAGCGCGGAGACGAAGAACGCGACGATCGTCGCGCCCACGCTCACGCGGAACCAGGGATTGCGTAACGAGAACAGGCGTTCGTCGCTCATCGCGGCGCTCCAATCGGAATCGCGGGCACGGCGGTGTCGGGTGTCGCGAGCAGTTGCGCGATCGGATAGCCGTAGTTGGCGACCGTGAGGGCGATCATCAGCACGATCCACAACGCGAAGCTGTTGAGCGCGACCGGCAGGCGCGGCGTTTCATGCACCGGCGTGCTGAAGCGGTATTCCTCGGGCGCGGCCGCCTCGCTGCGATGGCCCTGCCAGAGCACCACGAAAAACAGCACGGCCGAGAGCACGAGGATGAAGCCGCCCACCGCCGAGATCGCCACGAGCAGCGCCTGGCCCGCGAGCGCGGGATCGGCGTAATCGAAATACGCCATGCGGCGCGGCATGCCGAGAATACCGACGAGGTGCCACGGGAACGTCGTCACGATCATGCCGATAAACCACAGCCACAACTGCCAGCGCATCAGCCGCCAGTTGGTGAGCGCGCGGCCGGTGAGCTGCGGCCACAGATCGTAGGCGATCGCGAAATACATGATGACGATCGCGCCGCCGTAGATCAGGTGAAAGTGGCCCGTGACCCATTGCGTGTTGTGGATCGGCTGGTCGAGCTGGTAGCTCATGTTGATGAGGCCGCCCGCGCCGCCGAAGCCCAGCATCACGAACGAGAACGCCACCGCCAGCATCTGCGGGTTGTGCCACGGCAGCTTCGCGATCCAGCCGAACACGCCTTTGCCGCCGCGCAGCCGTCCGGCGATTTCCACCGATGCGCAGATCGTGAACACCGTGAGCAGCGTCGGCACCGCGACGAGCGCCGTGAACACCGACTGCAGGAATTTGAAGCCCGAGCCCACTTGCGGATCGGTGAAGAGGTGGTGCAGGCCGATCGGCATCGCCACTACGAGGAACAGAATGAAGGAGATGCGCGCCATCGCATCGCTGTAGAGGCGGCCGCCGATCGCGCGCGGAATGATCGTGTAATAGGCGATATACGCGGGCATCAGCCAGAAGTAGACGATGGCGTGCAGCGTCCACGAAAAGAATACGCGCGCGAGGCCGGCGTCGATCGTGTTGCGCAGGCCGAGCGCCACAGGCAGGATCTGGAACAGCACTTCGATGGCGGCGCCGACGGCGGTCCAGCCCCACAGATACGCGCCCGCCACGGTCGCGAACATCGCGAGCGGCACCGGCTTGCCGCGGTTCTCGCGCTTCCACGCGGCGAGATTCACGCCCATCAGCGCGACCCAGACCCACGAGCCGACCACCACGAGCACCACGCCGAGGTAATAGAACACGCTGCCGATCATCGGCGGATAGAAGGTGTACAGCACCGAGGCGCGGCCGAGCGCGACGGGCACGCTCGCCGTGACCGAGCCGAGCGTGAGCAGGATGAAGCCGAGCCACGCCCAGCGCACGCCCACCAGCGGCTTTTTCAGGGCGAGTTCGGTGACGGCGTAGCCGAAGCCCATCGCGATGAGCGTGGGAAACGCGTAGCCCATCACGGTGCCGTGCTCGGTGACGGAGCGATAGTAAAGCTCGGGGTCTTTGAGCCACGGATGCAGCGGGCTGCGCACGAGCATCTGCCACGCGCCCAGCACGAGCGCGACGCCGAACAGCACGAACGCGAGCCAGAAGTGGGCGAGCACGAGGCGCTTGTTATTTAACACAGCTGAGTCTCCGCGAATTTCCCGCCTGGTTGGCCAGTTGCATGAACGCGTCGCGATCGATCACCTTCACGTGCGCCCACATGCCCTGGTGGCCCGTGCCGCAATATTCGTGGCACGGCATCAGATGGTCGCCGGGCTTGTCGAAGGTGGTGCGGAAGGTGGAGACGTAGCCGGGCTCGACCATCGAATTCAGATTCGTGTCGGTGACGAGAAAACCGTGCACGACGTCGGCGCTGGTGGCGCGGAACGTGATCGGCACGCCCGTCGGCACGACGATGCATTGCGGCGTGAACGAATACTGCTGCGCGAGCACGCGCACGGTCACCGAGCCGTCGGATTCGAGCGCGCTGCCCAGATTGGTTTCGACGAATTCGCCGGACACGTGCAGCGTTTCGGGGTCGATGGTTTCCACGCGCGACGGCGGCATCATCGCCCAGTGCAGGCCGGTGAACACCACCATCGCCACCAGTAGCAGAACGAGCGCCACCATGAGCATGGCCCAGCGGCGCTCCACGCGCGCGGCGACGTCGGCGCTGGCGTGGGAATCGGTCGGATTCGTGGACATGGATGAGCGGCCCGCTTATTGAATGACGCCGCGAGGCAGAAACACGAGAAAGTAAAACGCGAACCAGAGTGCGAACACGATGGCCGTGGCGATGCCCGCGAGCGCGAGCGCGCCGCCCGGACCGCGCCGCACGATCTCGTCGACCTGTTCGTGCTGCGGACGCTCGCCCGGTTGTTCGGGAACGGAAGTTTCGATCATCGCGGCCTCAGAAAAGCGGCGCCGAACGCAGCGCGTTCACTTCATGTTCGGAAACCGGCGTGCCGTGATTGCCCCACGCCGTGCGGATATAGGTCACGACAGCCGCCACTTCCTCGTCGGAGAGCGATTGCGCGAAGGGCGGCATGCCGTACGGCATCGGATTCTTGCGCGTGCCGGGCGCGTAGCCGCCGTTGAGCACCATGCGGATCGGATTCACCGCCGAGTTCATCTGGATCGACTGATTGTTCGCGAGCGGCGGGAAATGCGGCAGCTTGCCCTGACCTTCGGTCGCGTGGCACACGGCGCATTGCGCTTCGTAGATCTTCTTGCCGAGCGGCGCGAGACGGTTCGCTTCCTCGGTCACGAAATCGCTTTTCGGCGATTTGTCGACTTCGGACGAGTGGCCGGGCAGCGACTTCAGGTAGACGGCCACGGCGCGCACGTCGTCTTCGGTCAGATACTGGAAGCTGTCGTAGACGACTTCGGACATCGGCCCGTAGACGGCGCCGCGATTCGAGACGCCCGCGTGCAGCAGGTCGACGATGTCCTCGATGCTCCAGTCGCCCAGACCCGCTTCCTTGTTCGACGTGAGCGACGGCGCATACCAGTTCTGCAGCGGAATCAGGCCGCCCTGGAAGGCCTTCGAGGCCGAGTTGCCACCCAGCGCGTTGATGGCCGTGTGGCACATCGTGCAGTGGCCCAGACCTTCGACCAGATACGCACCGCGATTCCATTCCGCCGACTGCTTCGGATCGGGCTTGAACTCGCCCTGGCGGAAATACAGCGCGCGCCAGCCGAGCAGCAGCGAGCGCTGGTTATACGGAAAACGCAGCGTGTGCGCGCGATTAGGCTGATGCACGGGCTGCGTGGAAAGCAGGTAGGCGTAGATCGCGTCGGAATCGGCGCGCGTGACCTTGGTGTACGAGGCGAACGGCATCGCGGGATAGAGCAGCGTGCCGTCGCGCGACTTGCCCTCGTGGAGCATGCGGTAAAACTCGTCGGCGGTCCAGGCGCCGATGCCGTACGTCTTGTCCGACGAGATATTCGGCGTGTAGAGCGTGCCGAACGGCGTTTCCATCGGCCGGCCGCCGCCGAACATCTTCTGCGACGGCACCGTGTGGCACGCAATGCAGTCGCCGGCGCGCGCGAGGTATTCGCCGCGCGCGACCTGTTCGGCGTTGGCGGCGACCGGCTTCGCGTTCGCCGACGCCGCGGCAGCGGCGGCGCTCGCCGCATCG
>NZ_JAAGPN010000100.1:0-29465 GCF_017104805.1 Paraburkholderia sp. Ac-20347
GCGGCAGACGCAGCAGCGCCCACGGCAGACCGTCGAGCGCGCCGAGCGCCATCGCGAGGCGGTCGAGCAATGCATGCGCGGCGTGCAGCGCGAAAGCGTCGAGCGGCGCGGGCAAGACCGCGCCCGCCAGCACGGTCGGCGTGACCAGCATGCTGACCCAGGGAATCGCGAAGGCGTTCGCCAGCGGCCCGATCAGCGGAATCTGCAAGAACCAGTACGCGGTGAGCGGCGCAAGCGCCAGCGTGACCGCCCATTGCACGCGAGCACCGTCATGCAGACGGGCCGCTAAACGCCTCGCGGCGCGGCGCCAGCGCTGCCAATCGGCGAGCGGGGCAAAGCGTTCTCGCCAGGGTCCACGCGGCACCTCATCCGCCAGCGGCTCCTTCTCGCGCATCGGATCGACTTCATCTGGCGTGGGTTCGGCGTCGTCTTCGCGGCGCATGCGCGGCACGCCGCTGGCCGCATACAGAATCGCAGCGACGGCGCAGAACGACAGCCAGAAGCCCGGCGCGGTCACCGCCCACGGATCGCGCAGCAGCACGAGCCCGAGCGCCCACGCCAGCACGTGCGAGCGCGACACCTCGCGCGAACCCAGCAGCGCCACCGCCGCCACCGCAAGCATCCAGAGCGCGCGCTGCACCGGCACGTTGAATCCGGCCAGCGCGGCATACGCCGCTCCCGCGCACAGCGCGCCCGCCAGCGCCACTTTCTGGGCCGGCACGACGAGCGGCGCTTCGATGCCACGCCAGCGCCCACGCCGCCAGAGCGCGCCCGACAGCCAGCCCGCAAGCCCCGCGACAAAGGCGAGATGCAGCCCCGAGATCGCGACAAGATGACTCGTGCCGGTATTGCGCATCAGTTGCCAGTCGGCGTCGCTGACGTCGTCCTGTGCGCCGGTCGCGAGCGCCACGACAATGCCGCGATGCGGCGCGTCCGCCAGCACCTCGCCGATACGCGCACGCACCGCCGCGCGCCTGCGCTCGATGGCAATGCCGATGCCCTGCGCGTCGCGATCCAGACGTTGCGCGTGCGCGGCGTCGCTGACGTAACCGGTCGCGCGCACGCCGCGCGCGAGCAAGGCCGCCTCTGTATCGCGCAGATCGAAATTGCCTTCGCCGTGCGCCGGTTTGAGCCGCACCGTCAGCCGCCAGCGCGCGCCGGGCACGAGCGGCGGCACGGGCGCGTCGCGCGCGATCCAGTTCAATTGCAGCAGACGCGACAAGTGCGAGAAACGCAAACCGCTCGCCGTAAGTTCGCGCCCCGGCCAGGATTCCACCGCGAAGAGAAAGCGCGCCGAGCCTTCACCGAAGGCAGGCATCCGCGCGATATACCCGGTTACGTCGACGTCGCGCGCCTGCCAAGCTTCGGGCAACGATTCGGCCAGGCGGATTTCCGCGCGCCACGCCGCATAACCGAACCCGACACACGTTGAAGCAAGCACAAGCGCGGCCCAGCCCACAGCACAACGCGCAATACGCCCGCGCGCACCCCACCGCCCGATCCACACGCCGCCGATCGCCGCGCCCAACATCAACGCGATCAATCCGCACCACGCACCGCGCCCCGGCAACGCCGCCTGCTGTTGCAGCGCGATCACGCCCAGCGCGAAACCGCACCACATCGCCCGCATAGCGCCTCCGCGAAACGGCGGCGCAAGCCCTCACACCCTGCCGTTTCGCGCGCCACCCATGCGGAAATTATGCCGACGAAAGCGCGAGCCGCGGCAGCGCGGCCGTCGCGTTAGCCGTTGTGCCAAGGGCGATATCCTCGGGCGTCACGCCCCGCAAGGCCGCGAGTACGGCGCCGATGCGCGGCACCTGATCCGGCGTGTTGCGCTGCTTGTAGAGCCAGGACGGCGAGATGTCAGGCGCGTCGGTTTCCATCACGATGGCATCGAGCGGCAACTGCTCCGCGAGCCGGCGAATCTGCAACGCGCGCTCGAAGGTCAGATTGCCGCCGAAACCCAGATGCATGCCCTGCTCGATGAACGCCTGCGCCTGCTGAAAACTGCCGTTGAACGCGTGCGCGATGCCGCAGCGCACGCCGTTGCGGCGCAAGCCCTTGAGCACCTGATCCTGCGACTTGCGCACATGGCAGATCGCGGGCAGCTCGAATTCGCGCGCAAGCTTCAACTGCGCGTCGTAGATAAATTGCTGACGCTCGGCGTCGAGCCCCGGCACGAAAAAATCAAGACCGATTTCGCCGATGCCCACGAACTTCGGATCGTCGAGACTCGCTTCGATCTCGGCGCGCAGTGCGTCGATGTCCTCGTCGCGCGCCTGCGGCGTATAGAGCGGATGAATCCCGAGCGCGTAGACCGCGCCCGGCGTGCGCCGCGCGAGCGCGCGCACGGTCGCGAAGTTCTCGCGCGCCACTGCCGGAATCACGATGCGCGCCACGCCCGACGCCTGCGCCGCCGACGCCACCGCGTCGCGGTCCGCGTCGAATTCGCCGGCATCAAGATGACAATGCGTGTCGATCCACATGGTTACGCGCTCCTGCCGCAAACGGCGAACGTCATCGAAATAGACCCAAAAACAAGGCCCGCGAATCACGCGGCAGAACTGCGGCGCAACTCGCGGGCCCGAGGCGTGGCGCAAGGCGACGCCGTTGCTGCGCCTAGACCGGCAGAACCGGCTCCTCGTGCAGCATGCCTTCGCGCAGACGCACGATGCGGTCGCAACGCGCCGCGAGTTCGGGATCGTGTGTGACGATCACGAAGCTCGTCTGGAACTGGTCCGAGAGTTCGAGCATCAGGTTGAACACCGTGTCCGCGGTACTGCCGTCGAGATTGCCGGTCGGTTCGTCCGCGAGCACGCACGCGGGCCGCGTGACCAGCGCACGCGCGATCGCCACGCGCTGGCGCTCGCCGCCCGAGAGTTCGCCCGGACGATGACGCGCGCGATGCGCGAGGCCCACGCGATCGAGAATCGCCATCGCCTCGCGGCGCGCATCCTCTTGCGGCATGCGGCGAATGCGCAGCGGCATCGCCACATTGTCGAGCGCCGAGAATTCCGGCAGCAGATGATGGAACTGATAGACGAAACCGAGCGCGCGGTTGCGCAGATCGTTGCGGTCGCGTTCGGACAGTTCGGTGAACGGCTTGCCGAGCAGCTTCACGTTGCCGGTGCCCGGTTCGTCGAGACCGCCGAGCACGTGCAGCAGCGTGCTCTTGCCCGAACCCGACGCGCCCACGATCGCGAGCTTTTCGCCGCGCTTCACGGAGATTTCGGTGTCGTGCAGCACCTGCACCGAGAGCGCGCCCTGGCCGAACACCTTCGAAATGCCGTGCGCCTCGATCACATACGGATAGTCGCTTGCCACGCCGCTCATGATGTTGTTTTTCGCTTGACGATCATTCATAGCGCAGCGCCTCCGCCGGTCGAACCTTGGCCGCGCGCCAGCTGGGATAAAGCGTCGCCAGCGCGGACAGCACGAACGCAATCAAACCGATGCGGATCACGTCGCCGGCGACGAGTTCCGAAGGCAGTTCACTGATGAAATAGACCGAGGGCGGCAGGAACTGCACGCCGAGCAGATGCTCGATCATCGGCACGAGCCATGGAATGCTCCACGCGATCAGGCAGCCGAGCGCGACGCCGATGGCCGTCCCCACGAAGCCGATCGTCACGCCCTGCACCACGAAGATCTTCATGATCGAGCCAGGCTGCGCGCCGAGCGTGCGCAGAATGGCGATATCGGCCTGCTTGTTGGTCACCGTCATCACCAGCGACGACACCAGATTGAACGCCGCCACCGCGATGATCAGCGTGAGGATGATGAACATCATGCGCTTCTCGATCTGCACGGCCGAGAACCACGTCTTGTTCTGCTGCGTCCAGTCGCGAATATAAAGATCGCCCGAGAGCGTGTGCACGAGCTGCCGCGCGACGGCGGGCGCGCGCTGCATGTCCTTCAGGCGCAGGCGCACGCCGCTGGGCGCGGGCAGGCGGTAGAGCACTTCGGCGTCGCGGATGTTCACGAGCGCGAGCGTGCTGTCGTACTCGTAATGCCCCGATTCGAACACGCCCACCACAGTGAACTGCTTCAGACGCGGCAGCATGCCCGCCGGCGTAATCGTGCCTTCGGGCGCGACGAGCGTGACCTTGTCGCCCTTCGTCACGCCGAGATTCACGGCCAGATCGGAGCCGAGCACGATGTTGAAGCTGCCCGGCGTCAGATCGTTCATGGTGCCGATCTTCATTTCCTTGCCGATGTCCGAGACCTGCGGCTCTTCCGAGGGCTCGACGCCGCGCAGCGCCACGCCGTTCACGCTGTCACCGCGCGTAAGCAGCGCCTGGGCGTCCACGTAGGGCGCCGCGCCGATCACCTCGGGATTGGTCTTGGCCTCTTTCGCGGTCAGCTGCCAGTCGGGCATCGAACCGGTGGGCGAGAAGATTTCGACGTGCGCGAGCACCGAGAGCATGCGGTCGCGCACGTCGCGCTGGAAGCCGTTCATCACGGAGAGCACGACGATCAGCGCCGCGACGCCGAGCGCGATGCCCGACATCGAGATCAGCGCGATGAACGAGATGAAGCCATTGCCGGTCGTGCGCTTGCCGGCGCGGGTGTAGCGCCAGCCTATCTGCCATTCGTAGGGAAGTTTCAAGCGAATCCTTTAAAGCGTCTTCGTTGCGCGGGCATGGGCGCGCGGGTTGCGTCGCGAACTTACGTTGCGATCACGTCGATGCGGGACCATCGCTGCGTGCGCCGCCCGATTTCCGTGCCGGAACATGTCCGCGACCAAGCGCGAAGTTTGCCACACTACGGGGGTCTCACGGACTTTGCGCCGTCTCGGGCCGCCTGTGCCCGCCCCATCTGCGCCCCTGTTCCTTGGATGCGGATTCGGCGCGCAGGTGCCCGTCGGTCACGCAGATCGTCGGTAAGTCACTGATTCGTATGGCACGGCACGCCAAAGCCGTGCACCGGCCGCGCTGAATGCGCCGCCCGACGCGCCCAGCAGCCGCGAGCGCCGAAGTACAATGCGCACCATGCCTGCCGACCGCCTCCATCTCCTCGTGCCTTTCGCGCTGCCGTCCGCGGCTGTCGCACCGACCGCCCTCGCCGGCCTGCAGTTTCCCGCGCTCTCGAAGCTGGTCGCGCGCGCGTCGCTCGGCGAGCAGGTGATCGGGGAAGATTTCCAGCGCACGCTGCCGCATGAGCGCTGGGTCGCGCGTCAGTTCGGCGCGCTCGGCGACAGCGCTGCGAACACGAACGCCAACGCCAATGGCGCCAGCGCCGACGACGAAGCGCCGCTCGCGCCCTGGATGCTGCTCGCCGACGGCGGCACGCCCGGCGACGCCACGTGGGCCTGCATCCAGCCCGTGCACGTGCGCATCGCGCACGATCACCTGGTGCTGATCGATCCCGCCTCGCTCGAACTCACCGACGCCGACGCCGCCACGCTGTACGCCATCGCCCGCCCGCTGATCGAAGAACTCGGCGTGCGCGTCGAAGCGCCCACGCCGCAACGCTGGTATCTGTCGAGCGACCAGTTCGGCACGCTCGCGGGCGCGTCGCCGCTGCGCGCGAGCGGCCGCAATATCGAAATCTGGCTGCCGCACGAGGCCCATTCGGGCCAGCGTTCGCGCGCGTGGATGAAGGTGCAGAACGAGGTGCAGATGGCCTGGTTCGAGCATCCCGTCAACGAAGCGCGCGAGGCGCGCGGCCTGCCCGCCGTCAACTCGATCTGGTTCCACGCGCAAGGCGCGCTGCGCCCGGTGCGCAAGCCGTTTGCGCGCGTGCAGTCCGATGCCGCCGCCACGCGCGGCCTCGCCATGGCGTCGGGCGCGGCGCTGGCCAGGGCGCCGGCCGATTTCGCCACGCTGAAAACCACGCTCGATGCCGCCGCGAGCGGCATCACGCTGGTCGAGCTCGATCCGTTCTCGGCGGCGTATATCCAGCAGGACTGGGGCCGCTGGAACGCGGCCTTCGAGCAGATCGAACGCGACTGGTTCGCGCCCGCGCTCGACGCGCTGCAGGCCGGCGAGCTGAACCAGCTCGACGTCACGCTCTGCGGCGACACCGGCTCGGTCACGCTCGCGCTCACGCGTGGCGACCTGCGCAAATTCTGGCGACGCCGCGAGTTCGCGTCGCTCTTCATCGAATAATTTCCGAAGTCGTCCGCATGACCCGAATCGTCACCCGCGCCTGCTCTCCCGCCGACACCGAAGTGCTGATCCGTCACGGCCTGCACCCGGTGCTCGCGCGCCTCTACGCGTCGCGCGGCGTCAGCCAGCCCGACGACATCGAAACCGGCCTCGGCCGCCTGATTCCGCCCGCCGGCATGAAAGGCCTCGACGAGGCCGCCGCGCTGCTCGCCGACGCGCTCGAACAGAAGCGCCGCATGCTGGTGGTCGCCGACTACGACTGCGACGGCGCGACCGCCTGCGCGGTGGCCGTGCGCGGACTGCGCATGTTCGGCGCGCAGATCGACTATCTGGTGCCGAATCGCTTCGAGTACGGCTACGGCCTCACGCCCGAGATCGTCGCGCTCGCTGCGCAGCGCAAGGGCGGACCGCCCGACCTGCTGATCACCGTCGATAACGGCATCGCCAGCGTGGAAGGCGTGGAAGCCGCGAACACGCTCGGCATCGACGTGCTCGTGACCGACCACCATCTGCCCGGCGACGTGCTGCCGGCCGCGCGCGCGATCGTCAATCCGAATCAGCCGGGTTGCGAGTTTCCGAGCAAGTGCATCGCGGGCGTCGGCGTGATGTTCTACACGCTGCTCGCGATGCGCGCCGAACTGCGCCGCCGCGGCGCGTTCGCCGACGGCAAGCCCGAGCCGCGACTGGACGGCCTGCTCGATCTGGTCGCGCTCGGCACGGTCGCCGACGTCGTCAAGCTCGACGGCAACAACCGCGTGCTGGTCGCGCAGGGTCTGCAACGCATCCGCAACGGCCGCATGCAGCCGGGCATCGCCGCCCTGTTCCGCGCCTCGGGCCGCGACGCGAAAAGCGCCTCGGGCTTCGACATGGGTTTCGCGCTCGGGCCGCGCCTGAACGCGGCGGGCCGCCTCTCCGACATGTCGCTCGGCATCGAGTGCCTGACCACCGACGACGTGGGCCGCGCCTGGGATCTCGCCCAGCAGCTCGACGCGATGAACCGCGAGCGCCGCGAGATCGAGGCCGGCATGCAGCAGCAGGCGCTCGCCGATCTCGCCGACATCGATCCGCAGGACGGCGCCACGCTCACGCTGTTCAACGAAGGCTGGCACCAGGGCGTGATCGGCATCGTCGCAGGACGGCTCAAGGAGAAGTTCCACCGCCCGTCCTTCACCTTCGCGCTCGCCGACGACGACGGCGCGCTCGTCAAGGGCTCGGGCCGTTCGATCCCCGGTTTCCATCTGCGCGACGCCGTCGACCTGATTTCCAAGCGCGAGCCGGGCCTGATCCACAAGTTCGGCGGCCACGCGATGGCCGCAGGCCTGACGATCGCGGCCGCCGACGTGCCGCGCTTCGCCGCCGCCTTCGAGCGCGTGGGCCGTGAATGGCTGACCGCCGAGGCGCTCGCGCGCACCGTGGAAACCGACGGCGATCTCGAAGACGCCTATTTCACGCCCGATTTCGTCGAGATGATCGACGCCGCCGTGTGGGGCCAGGGCTTCCCGGCGCCCGTGTTCGCGGGCGAATTCGAGGTGGCGTCGCAGGCGCTCGTGAAGGACAAGCACCTGAAGCTGCAACTGCTGCGCGGCCGCCAGCGCTTCAACGCGATCTGGTTCAACCACACCGAGCCGCTGCCGCAGCACACGACCGTCGCCTATCGCCTCGTGCGCGACACGTGGAACGGCGTTTCGCGCGTGCAACTGGTGGTGGAGCACGCGGCGCTCTGACCGGCGTGGACGAGAGGCCACGCATGGGGTCGCCGCGCCCTTGATGCATGGCCAATCGGCTATAATTGCGTGTTTTACACGCCGGATCACGACACAAATGGAAGCGGAACGTCTCAACGCGATCGAAGCCCTCTTGGCGGACCTGCGCGCACGCGCGGGCGAGCTCCGGGGGTATCTTTGACTACGACGTAAAAGCCCGACGGCTCGTCGAAGTCAATAGCGAACTCGAAGACCCCAACGTCTGGAATGACTCCAAGCACGCACAGGGTCTCGGCAAGGAAAAGAAACTGCTCGAAGGCGTCGTGCATGTGCTCGACGGTATCGAGAACGACGCGCGCGACGCGCAAGACCTCTTCGAGATGGCACGCGAGGAAGGCGACGAGGACACGCTCGTGGCCTGCGAAAGCGACGCCGCTGAAATCGAAAAGCGTATCGCCGACGTCGAGTTCCGACGCATGTTCGCGAACCCGGCCGACCCGAACAACGCCTTTATCGACATCCAGGCGGGCGCGGGCGGCACGGAAGCCTGCGACTGGGCGTCGATGCTGCTGCGCCAGTACGTGCGCTACTGCGAGCGCAAAGGCTTCAAGACCGAAGTGCTCGAAGAGTCCGAAGGCGACGTGGCCGGCATCAAGAGCGCGACCATCAAGGTCGAAGGCGAGTACGCCTACGGCTTCCTGCGCACCGAAACCGGCATTCACCGCCTCGTGCGCAAGTCGCCGTTCGACTCGTCGGGCGGCCGTCACACGTCGTTCTCGTCGGTGTTCGTGTATCCGGAAATCGACGAATCGTTCGAGATCGACGTCAATCCGGCCGACCTGCGCATCGACACGTATCGCGCTTCGGGCGCGGGCGGTCAGCACATCAACAAGACCGACTCCGCCGTGCGTATCACGCACATCCCGTCGGGCATCGTCGTGCAGTGCCAGAACGACCGCTCGCAGCACCGCAACCGCGCCGAAGCCATGGCCATGCTCAAATCGCGCCTGTACGAAGCCGAAATGCGCAAGCGCCAGTCGGAGCAGGACAAGCTCGAAGCGGGCAAGTCGGACGTGGGCTGGGGTCACCAGATCCGCTCCTACGTGCTCGACAACAGCCGCATCAAGGATCTGCGCACGAACGTCGAAATCAGCAACACCAAAGCCGTGCTCGACGGCGATCTCGACGCGTTCATCAGCGCAAGCCTGAAACAGGGCGTGTAAGCGGCGCCAGCGTCCGCCGCCCTCTCCCGCCGTGCCGCCGCCCGCGTCTTTCGAGACGCGTGGCGCGCGCGGCGGAACCGAATTTCCCGAACCCCGAGCCATCATGACCGAACCGACCCAGCCGAATACGGCCGCCGCAGCGCCCGACCTGGACGACAACCAGATCATCGCCGAGCGCCGCGAGAAGCTGCGCACGCTGCGCGAAGCGGGCGTCGCCTATCCCAACGACTTCCGCCCGACTCACCACGCCGCCGACCTGCAGCGCGACTACGCCGACACCGACAAGGAAGCGCTCGAAGCGAATCCGCTCGAAGTCGCGATCGCCGGCCGCATGATGCTCAAACGCGTGATGGGCAAGGCAAGCTTCGCCACGGTGCGCGACGGCTCGGGCCAGATCCAGTTCTTCATCACGCCCGCCGACGTGGGCGAGACGACCTACGACGCGTTCAAGAAGTGGGACCTCGGTGATATCGTCGCCGCGAAGGGCGTGCTGTTCCGCACCAACAAGGGCGAACTCTCGGTGCGCGTGACCGAGCTGCGTCTGCTCTCGAAGTCGCTGCGTCCGCTGCCGGACAAGTTCCACGGTCTGTCGGACCAGGAAATGCGCTACCGCCAGCGCTACGTCGACCTGATCGTCACGCCGGAATCGCGCGAGACGTTCGTGGCGCGCGCCAAGGCGATCTCGTCGGTGCGTCAGTTCATGGCCGGTTCGAACTTCATGGAAGTCGAAACGCCGATGCTGCACCCGATCCCGGGCGGCGCGGCGGCCAAGCCCTTCGTCACGCACCACAACGCGCTCGACATGCAGATGTACATGCGCATCGCGCCCGAGCTGTATCTGAAGCGCCTGATCGTCGGCGGCTTCGAGCGCGTGTTCGAAATCAACCGGAATTTCCGTAACGAAGGCGTTTCGCCGCGTCACAATCCGGAATTCACGATGATGGAGTTCTACGCCGCGTACACCGACTACACGTGGCTGATGGACTTCACCGAACAGTTGATCCGCCAGGCCGCGATCGACGCGTCGGGCACCGCCGTGCTCACGTATCAGGGCCGCGAACTGGATCTGTCGAAGCCGTTCCATCGTCTGACGATCGTGCAGGCGATCCAGAAGTACGCGCCGCAATACACGACCGAACAGCTCGCCGATGCCGCGTTCCTGCGCACGGAACTGAAGAAGTTCGGCGTCGACGCGAACCAGCCGCAGTTCCTGAACGCGGGCGTGGGCGCGCTGCAACTCGCGCTGTTCGAGGAAACGGCCGAGTCGCAACTGTGGGAACCGACCTACATCATCGACTACCCGGTCGAAGTCTCGCCGCTCGCGCGCGCCTCGGACACGACGCCGGGCATCACCGAGCGTTTCGAGCTGTTCATCACGGGCCGCGAAATCGCCAACGGCTTCTCGGAGCTGAACGATCCGGAAGACCAGGCCGCGCGCTTCAAGAAGCAGGTCGAGCAGAAGGACGCCGGCGACGAAGAAGCGATGTTCTACGACGCCGACTACATCCGCGCGCTCGAGTACGGCATGCCCCCGACGGGCGGCTGCGGCATCGGCATCGACCGTCTGGTGATGCTGCTCACCGATAGCCCGAGCATCCGCGACGTGCTGCTGTTCCCGCACCTGCGCCGCGAAGACTAAGCGACGCCTGCTAGACAGATGCGCCAAACGGGGCGCATGCGGTTCACGCCGCATGCGCCCCGTTTTTTTTGGGTGGCCGCGTGGCGTGCGCGTCGGGTGTTTGTAACTATCGGTAAAAGCTGCCGCTTGGTTTTGCGCGATTTCCGCGTGCCAAATGGGCATGCGGATTGCGGCAGGACGGAAAACCGCGCCGGGCCAAGCCGTGCGGCGATCGGGATTTCATCGATGCGTTACCGGTTCGTCGCGCTCGCAGGATGGGTTACAAAATGAAACGCCCGTGCCACGGCTTTGGCTCACACTGGTTTTGACCCAAGCTTTTGAGCCAACTCTGCAAAAGACGGAGCCTGTCATGAACGAACTCGATCCGAAAACCACGACCACCTCTACGCCCACCACTACGCCCGACACGTCCAGCAAACGCCGTCTGCATCCGCTCGTCGCGACTGCGGCGGGTGCGGTGATCGTCGCGAGCCTCGCGGCCACGGCGGCGATCACTGGCGTATTTCCCAAGGCCTCCAGCACGTCCGAACAGAACGCCCAGTCGCAGACCGGCCAGACCACGCTGATGGCAACGCCGACCGCCACGCAGGATTCCACGCGGCCCGCGACCGGCGCGCAATATGCGCAAAACGGTGCGCAAAACACCGCGCCCGCCGAGCCGCAACCCGCTCCGGCGGCGGCTCAGCCGACGCAACCGGCCGCGCCCGCGCCGCAGTACGCGCAACAACCGCAACAAGCCGCGCAGGAAGCGCCGCCGCAACCGGCGGCCTGCGCCTCGTGCGGCGTCGTCGAAGCGATTTCGGCGGTCAAGCAGGAAGGTCACGGCACCGGTATCGGCGCGGTGGGCGGCGCGGTGGCGGGTGGCGTCGTCGGCAATCAGTTCGGCCGCGGCGGCGGCCGCACCGCAATGACGCTGCTCGGCGCGCTAGGCGGCGGTCTCGCGGGCAACTCGGTCGAAAAGCATATCCGCAGCACGACGGCCTATTCGGTGCGCGTGCGCATGGATAGCGGCAAGATGCGCTACTTCACCTATCACGAAGCGCCGCCGTTCCAGCAAGGCCAACGCGTGCGGATCGAACGCGGGGCGCTCGAAGCGGCCTGAGGTCGTCTGAACCCAGCCGCGTCTGCAAACACAGGCAAACAAAAAGGCGATTCGCCATCACAGCGAATCGCCTTTTTTATTCAGACCGCGCCGCAGCGCGGAGCCTTCATCGACCGGAGCGATCAGTAATCGGCGTCTTCAATCCACGCCGCCTGGATCGCTTCGAGGATCCGCTCATTCGAGCTTTGCGGATCGTCGTCGAAACCTTCGAGTTCCGTGATCCAGCGATGCAGATCGGTAAAGCGCACATACTGCGGATCGACTTCGGGATGCGTGTCCGTCAAGGCCATTGCGATGTCCTGCGTATCGGTCCATTTCATGGCTGTGCGCTCCTCTTCGGGTGGATCAGTGGTTTTCCTTGGCGTGGTTGATCGAGTAACGCGGGATCTCGATCACCAGGTCGTCTTCCGCCGGCACGAGCGCCTGGCACGACAGTCGCGAAGTGGGCTCCAGACCCCAGGCCTTGTCGAGCAGGTCGTCTTCGGCTTCTTCCGACGGTTCGAGCGCGTTGAAACCTTCGCGCACGATCACGTGACAGGTCGTGCACGCGCACGACTTCTCGCAGGCGTGTTCGATTTCGATGCCGTGTTCCAGCAGCGCGTCGCACACGCTTTCACCCGGCTTGGCGTCGATGACCGCGCCCTCGGGGCACAGTTCGACATGGGGCAGCACCACGATTTGAGGCATTGTGATTTCCGTATCCAATAACTTTCAATTCGGGCGCGCCCCGCCTGACGGCGGCGGCATCGCCCATTCTACTGACCTCGCGCGCTTCGCCACATCGGGAAAGCACGCACCCGGCGCGCGATGCGCGCACGGGACGTTTTCTCTGCGTTCGCTACTTAGCCGATTTCGTCGAGCCGCTTGCCCGCCAGCGCGCGCTTGATGCCCTTGTCCATGCGGCGCGCGGCGAATTCGTCGGTGCCTTCGGCCAGCGCCTTGGTGGCGGTTTCGATCGCGTCGGTGTCGTCGCTCTGGACGATCTGCGCAAGCGCGGCGATGAGCGTGTCGAGCGCGGCGCGCTCGTCGGCGTCGAGCAGTTCGCCGTCGGCGGCCAGCGCCGATTGCGTCGCTTCGATCACGCGTTGCGCCTCGACCTGCGCTTCACGCAGCGCACGCGCGCGCATGTCGATGTCGGCGGTCTTGAAGCTCTCTTCGAGCATCTTGGCGATGTCGTTGTCTTCGAGGCCGTACGACGGCTTGACCACCACCGACGCCTCCACGCCCGAGAGCTGCTCGCGCGCGAACACCGACAGCAGCCCGTCCGCGTCCACCTGATAGGTCACGCGAATGCGCGCCGCGCCCGCCGCCATCGGCGGAATGCCGCGCAGCTCGAAGCGCGCGAGCGAACGGCAGTCGGCCACGAGCTCGCGCTCGCCCTGCACCACGTGGATCGCCATCGCGGTCTGGCCGTCCTTGAAGGTCGTGAAGTCCTGCGCGCGCGCGACCGGAATGGTCGAGTTGCGCGGGATGATCTTCTCGACGAGACCGCCCATCGTTTCCACGCCCAGCGAGAGCGGGATCACGTCGAGCAGCAGCCAGTCGTCGTCGCCGCCACGGTTGCCCGCCAGCAGATCGGCCTGAACCGCCGCGCCGAGCGCGACGACCTGGTCGGGATCGAGATTGGTGAGCGGCGCCTGGCCGAAATACTGTTCCACCGCGCGGCGGATCACCGGCATGCGCGTCGCGCCGCCGACCAGCACCACGCCCTTCACATCCTTCGCGCCGACCTTCGCATCGCGCAGCGCCTTCTTCGTGGGCGTGAGCGTGCGCTGCACGAGCGTCTGCGTGAGCGCCTCGAAACGCGCTTCGTCGATGACGACCGCGAGCGTCTTGCCGTTCGACAGCGTCACGTCGATGCGCGCTTCCGGCGCCGACGAGAGCGCTTCCTTCGCGTCGCGCGCGTGGTCGAGCAGCAGACGCACGTCTTCGGGCGCGAGCGCCGCGCGCTCGATGCCGCTTTGTTCCAGCACGTAATCGAACACGACGTGGTCGAAATCGTCGCCGCCGAGCGCCGAATCGCCGCCCGCCGCCAGCACTTCGAACACGCCCTTGGTGAGCTTCAGGATCGACAGATCGAAGGTGCCGCCGCCGAGGTCGTAGACCGCGTAGAGGCCTTCGGCGCCGTTGTCGAGACCGTAGGCGATCGCGGCCGCGGTCGGTTCGTTCAGCAGGCGCAGCACGTTCAGGCCCGCGAGACGCGCGGCGTCCTTGGTCGCCTGGCGCTGCGCTTCGTCGAAGTACGCGGGCACCGTGATGACCGCGCCGACGAGGTCGTCGCCGAGCGTGTCTTCGGCGCGCTGACGCAGCGTCGCGAGAATTTCCGCCGACACTTCCACCGGGCTCTTCACGCCGTCCACGGTCTCGATCTGCACCATGCCGGGCGCGTCGACGAACACATAGGGCGCGTTCGCCGCGCCTTCGACGTCGGCCTTGCCGCGGCCCATGAAGCGCTTGACCGACACGATCGTGTTGCGCGGATCGCTGGCCGCTTCGGCCTTCGCCGTGCGGCCGATGCGGCGGCCGCCGTTGGCCAGATAGCGCACGACGGAGGGCAGCAGCACGTGGCCGTCCGCGTCGGGCAGCACGTCGGGCACGCCGCTGCGCACGGCGGCGACGAGCGAGTTCGTCGTGCCGAGGTCGATGCCGACGGCGAGTCGCCGCTGGTGCGGCGCCGGCGCCATGCCGGGTTCGGAGATTTGCAGTAATGCCATCTGTGTGATCTGTTGCGGGCCGCCACGGGCAGCCCTGTCCTATGTTCTACGCTTTTTTCCGTGCGGCCGGGCGCGCAGCGCCCGGCAACGGTCTCAGCCTTCCAGCCGTTCGATCTGCGTCTCGATCTCGGCCGCGACGCGCTCGATGAACATGAGCTGGCGCACCGCTTCCGCCGCCGGCTGGTTCGAGCCGCTGTCGATCAGCGCCGCGAGCTTGGCGAGGCGCGCGCGCTCGTCGTCGCGCAATTCGCCGGACAGCGCGTCGAGCGCATCGACGTTCTTCGCATGCACGGCGTCCTCGATCGCTTCGCGCCATTCCATCTGCTGCATCAGGAACGCCGGCTCCATGGCCGTATTGTCCTCGGCGCCGACGTCGACGCCGCGCAGATGCAACAGGTATTTGGCGCGCTTGAGCGGATCGCGCAGCGTCTGATACGCCTCGTTCGCGCGCGTGGCCCATTGCATCGCCACGCGTTTTTGCGCGTCGCCGGCCGCAGCGAAGCGGTCCGGGTGAACCTGCGCCTGCACGGTGCGATAAGCGTGGTCGAGCGAATCGGCGTCGATCGCGAACTGCTCGGGCAGGCCGAACAGCACGAAGTGGCTATCGGAAAGCGATGAAAGCGAGGTCATCGGATAAAGCGTTCTTGTGGGGCCATCAAAATCAAAAAGGCGGCACAGGCCGCCTTTTCACCGCAACACACGGGCTCAAACGCGGAAGGACTCGCCGCAACCGCACTCGTCCTTCACGTTCGGGTTGTTGAACTTGAAGCCCTCGTTGAGGCCTTCGCGCACGAAATCGAGCTGCGTGCCGTCGATATAGGACAGGCTCTTCGGATCGACGATCACCTTCACGCCGAAGCTCTCGAACACGTTGTCCTCGGGCGCCAGGTCGTCGACATACTCGAGCTTGTACGCCAGTCCCGAGCACCCCGTCGTGCGCACGCCGAGGCGCAGGCCCACGCCCTTGCCGCGCCGGGTCAGGTACTTCTGCACGTGCTGTGCCGCTTTTTCCGTCAACGTAATAGCCATAGCGTTTTCGCCGCGCCCCGCCCCGCGTGCCTCAGGCTCGTGCCTGCTTCACCACGTTGCGACGCAACCTGCCTGCATCCAAAATCGTTAATCCCGCGGCGGCGCACCCGAAGGTTTGCCGCCGTTCTGCCCGCGCCGCGTTGCATCTCGCCGCGCGACCTGCCGCGCGCCTTAAACGGCGTCGGCCTTCGCTTCGGTCGTGTGACGCGTGCGGTAGTCGGCGACCGCTGCCTTGATCGCGTCTTCCGCGAGGATCGAGCAGTGGATCTTCACCGGCGGCAGCGCCAGTTCTTCGGCGATCTGCGTGTTCTTGATCGAGAGCGCTTCGTCGAGCGTCTTGCCCTTGACCCATTCCGTGACGAGCGAGCTCGAGGCGATTGCCGAGCCGCAGCCGTAGGTCTTGAACTTCGCGTCTTCGATCACGCCGTCCGCGCCCACGCGGATCTGCAGCTTCATCACGTCGCCGCAAGCCGGCGCGCCGACCATGCCCGTGCCGACCGTGTCGTCGTCCTTCGAGAACGAACCGACGTTACGCGGGTTTTCGTAGTGGTCCAGAACCTTGTCGCTATATGCCATGATCACACTCCTTCAATTCGTTGGCCGCGCGGCATGTTCGTGTGCGCTGCGGCCGGGTCGATATTCGCTTTGCGTCGCGTGAAACTTAGTGCGCTGCCCACTGGATGGTCGACAGATCGATGCCGTCCTTGTGCATTTCCCACAGCGGCGACAGTTCGCGCAGCTTGGCGATCTTCGTCTTCAGCAGGTTGATCACGTAGTCGACGTCCTGCTCCGTCGTGAAGCGGCCCACCGTGAAACGGATCGAGCTGTGGGCCAGTTCGTCGTTGCGGCCGAGCGCGCGCAGCACGTACGACGGCTCCAGCGAAGCCGACGTGCACGCCGAACCCGACGACACCGCCACGTCCTTCACCGCCATGATCAGCGACTCGCCTTCGACGAAGTTGAAGCTGATGTTCAGGTTGTGCGGGACGCGCTGCTCCATGTCGCCGTTCACGTAGGTTTCTTCGATTTCCGAGAGGCCCTTGAGCAGACGGTCGCGCAGCATGCGCACGCGCTCGTTTTCCGTGGCCATCTCTTCACGCGCGATGCGGAACGCTTCGCCCATGCCGACGATCTGGTGCGTGGCCAGCGTGCCCGAGCGCATGCCGCGCTCGTGACCGCCGCCGTGCATCTGCGCTTCGATACGCACGCGCGGCTTGCGACGCACGTACAGCGCGCCGATGCCCTTCGGGCCGTAGGTCTTGTGCGCCGAGAACGACATCAGGTCGACCTTGAGCTTTTGCAGGTCGATGGGCGCCTTGCCCGTCGATTGCGCGGCGTCGACGTGGAACACGATGCCCTTTTCGCGGCAGATTTCGCCGATCGTCTCGATGTCCTGGATCACGCCGATCTCGTTGTTCACGTGCATCACGGAAACGAGGATCGTGTCCGGGCGGATCGCCGCCTTGAACGCTTCGAGATCGATCAGGCCGTTTTCCAGCACCGGCAGATACGTGACTTCATAGCCTTCGCGCTCGAGTTCGCGGCAGGTGTCGAGCACGGCCTTGTGCTCGGTCTTCACCGTGATGATGTGCTTGCCCTTGCTCTTGTAGAAGTGGGCGGCACCCTTGATCGCGAGGTTGTCGGATTCGGTCGCGCCGGAGGTCCAGATGATTTCGCGCGGGTCGGCGTTGACGAGCGCGGCAACCTGCTCGCGCGCTTCCTCGACCGCACGCTCCGCGTCCCAGCCGTAGGCGTGGCTGCGCGAAGCCGGATTGCCGAACTGCTCGCGCAGGTACGGAATCATCTTGTCCACCACACGCGGGTCGACCGGCGTCGTCGCGCTGTAGTCCATGTAAATGGGCAGGTGGGGAATATCGTTATTCATCTATCGCTCCGGGGAATCTTTGTGCTGCGCTGTACTGTGTAGTGCGTCCTGGCGGCTCGGATCAAGCTCACGAACCGGCCATGTTGAAAATCGAGTTCGGCCCTAGCGGCACGGCCCTCACCGGCTCGACCGCGGGGGCTTCCGCGCGGCGGTCGCGCAGGACCGTGGGCGCGGCGCCTTCGCGGGCGCGCTGCTTGTCCACCAGATCCTTGAGCGACACGGAATCGAGGTACTCGACCATCTTCTGGTTCAGCGTGGACCAGAGTTCGTGCGTCATGCAGTGGCCGTCGTGCTGCTTGGTACCCTCGCACGCGCCCTTGCCGCCGCACTGGGTGGCATCGAGCGGCTCGTCCACGGCGATGATGATGTCCGCGACCGTGACGTCCTCCGCGCGACGCGCGAGGTTGTACCCGCCGCCCGGCCCGCGGACCGATTCGACGATTTCATGGCGGCGGAGCTTGCCGAACAGCTGTTCGAGGTACGACAGCGAAATGTGCTGGCGCTGGCTGATACCCGCAAGCGTCACCGGGCCCTGCTCCTGGCGCAGGGCCAGGTCGATCATCGCCGTGACGGCGAAACGGCCTTTCGTGGTGAGTCTCATGATGGTAGGGGAACCGCAATTCTCGACAATTTTCGTCAAGTATAAATACATGACTAGTTTAGTCAAGTATCCGTGCCGCCATTCGGGTTATTAGGCGTATGACGAAAAGGTAAAACGGCGCACTTTTTGCCAATGCGTGCGCCGCACCGTTCACTTCAATCCAGCAGTTGCGGACGCAGCGCCGCCAGCAAACCCGCGCAGGCGGCCTCGCACTGGTCGAGCACCGACTCGAAGCCCGCCGCGCCGCCAAAATAAGGGTCGGTCACCACACGATCCTTCGCGTTCGGCGCGAATTCCATCAGCAAGCGGATCTTGTCGCGCTCGCCGGCCGGCGCGACCTGATGCAGCGCGGTCACGTTGGCGTCGTCCATCGCGACGATCAGATCGAACGCCGCAAAATCGTCCCGCTCGATCTGGCGCGCGCGCAGCGGCGCGAGATCGTAGCCGCGCTGCTTGCCCGCGCGCTGGGCGCGCTCGTCGGGCGCCTCGCCGATGTGCCAGTTGCCCGTGCCCGCGGAATCGACCACCACGCGGCCATTCAGGCCCGCCTCGTCGACCATGCGCAGCATCACCGCTTCAGCCGTGGGCGAGCGGCAGATGTTGCCGAGGCAAACGAAACAGACGGAAACCTTGTTCATCGTGTCGGTGTGCGGGCTGGGCGTGGCGTGACCGGGTCAGCCGAATCCGCCAGGAAGCCCGTGCTATCGGATTCAAACCGGACTCGAACCGGACCGGCGCCAGCCGAATCCGCAATTATACAAAGTGCGGCAAATGCGCGCTGGCACGCCTTCGGCGCGACGCGCGCTCAGATCGTGCTGGCTTGCGGCAGCGGGCTCGCGCCACGCATGGCCTTGACCGGCGCCTTCACGTCGCCGCCATCGCCGACGAGGCCATACGACACGGCGCGCGCCAGCTCGGCGCTCACCTGATCGGCGGCGAGCGGCAGTTGCTGCTCGGCGGTATTCAAGGCATGTACCCATGCAATCGCCGCGAGCGGCACGATCAGTGCCAGCGGCCAATACACCACTATTTTCTTTCTCATGATGCGACTCTCTCTCGACTGTGGGGCGAGGTGCTTGAGACGCACTATCGCCAGTCGAAATGATATAGACGATCGCAATCAGGAAAAACCCGGCAAAGACGAACACACTGTTGCCGCAGGTTAAACAGTGGCGGATTTACGGTTGACGAGGCCGCGTTACGTTGGCGTCCAGATGCGTCTGGCGCGCCGCGTACAGTTCGCGGAACGTGCGACCGACCGGCGTCGGCATGTCGCGCCCCTCGGTCCAGCCGCGCGCGAACGGCAGCTTGCGGATCGCCTGCCCCCGTCGCCCCATACGCTCCAGTATGCGCACACCGAGTTTCGTCACGAGTCCGTACGCGGTGGGATGCAGGGCGAACCAGCCCCACACGGCCAGCGCGGCACGCTCGCTCCACGGCCGCAGCTTGCGTTCGGTCTGCTTCTCGCGCAGCTTGCGCAGCAGGTCCGAAAGCGGAATGCCGACCGGACACACGCTGTTGCACTCGCCGCATAGCGTGGCGGCCTGCGGCAGATCCAGCGCTTTTTCAATGCCGACGTAGCTGGGCGTGAGCACCGATCCCATCGGCCCCGGATAGACCCAGCCGTACGCGTGGCCACCGACCTTCTGATAGACGGGGCAGTGGTTCATGCACGCGCCGCATCGTATACAACGCAGCATTTCCTGGAATTCGCCGCCGATCAGCCCGGTGCGGCCGCCGTCGACGAGCACCACATACATATGCTCCGGCCCATCCTGGTCGCCGGGACCGCGTGGGCCGGTGAGCATCGAGAAATAGTTCGAGGTCGCCTGCCCCGTCGCCGAACGCGGCAGCAGGCGCATGGCGGTGGCGAGATCCTCGAGCGTGGGCAGCACCTTTTCGATGCCGGTGACCGCCACGTGCACGCGCGGCATGACCGTGCACATGCCCTCATTGCCCTCGTTCGTGACCAGCACGACCGAACCCGTCTCCGCGACGAGGAAGTTGCCGCCCGTCACCCCCATATCCGCCGACAGAAAATGCGGACGCAGCACTTCGCGCGCCTCACGCGTCATATCGGGAATTTCCGTCAGACGCGCTGTGTGATGCGTCTGCGCGAACAGGTCGGCGATCTCGTCCTTGTCCTTGTGGACGACGGGCGCAATGATGTGGCTCGGCGGCTCGTTGTTGTTGATCTGGAGGATGTACTCGCCAAGATCCGTCTCGATGGACTGCACGCCCATCTGCGCGAGCACGGTGTTGAGCTGCATCTCCTCCGAGACCATCGACTTCGTCTTGATGACCTTGCGCACCTCGTGCTTGCGAGCGATGTCGGCCACCAGTTGCGCCGCGTCGCGCGCGGTCTCCGCAAACAGGACCGTGACGCCGCGCCGCGTGGCCTCAGCCTCGAACTGCTCGATCCAGACGTCGAGATTCTCCAGCGCGCGATTGCGGCGCTCTTTCAACGCGGCGCGCGTGGCCGCGAAGTCGATGGCCGTGATGGCCTCCGCGCGCGCCGTGACGAACTTGGTCGAGAGTTTCTTCAGGTTCTGTTGCAGGCGCTGGTCGGCGAGCTTCTGGCCGGCGCGCGCCTTGAACTGCATCGATTGGACTTGCATGGCGTAGTGTCGGGCGATTGGGTGGCGTGAACGTGCGGATGGGGCAGCGTGCGGCAGAGCGACGCGTCAGACGTCGCCGGCCAGCACCTGCGCGATATGCAGCACGCGTGTGTGCGCGTCACCGGTGCGGCGCAGGCGCCCTTCGATGTTCAGCATGCAGCCGAGGTCGCCGAGCACCACCGCGCCCGCGCCGCTCGCCTGCACGTTCATGCATTTCTCGTCGACGATCGCGGTGGAAATCGCACCGTACTTGACCGCGAACGTGCCGCCAAAGCCGCAGCAATGCTCGCAGTCCTTCATCTCGTGGACTTCGACGCCTCGTTGCGCAAGCAACGCACGCGGCTGCGCCTTCACGCCCAACTCGCGCAGCCCCGAGCACGAATCGTGATACGTCACCGGGCCGCGAAACTCGCCTTCGGGCAACGCGACCTTCGCCACGTTGACCAGAAAGTCGGTCAGTTCGTACACGCGCTCGCGCAGCTTGCCGTAGCGCGACATCAGTTCGGGGTCGTCGCGGAACAGGTCGCCGTAATGCGCGCGGATCATGCCGCCGCACGAGCCCGACGGCACGACGACGTAGTCGAACTGTTCGAATTCGCGCAGCGTCTTTTCGGCCAGATCGCGCGCGAGCGCGCGTTCGCCGGAGTTGTAGGCCGGCTGACCGCAACAGGTTTGCGCGGGCGGCACGACGACTTCGTAGCCCGCCGATTCGAGCAGTTTGATCGTCGAAAAACCGATCTCGGGACGCATCGTGTCGATGAGGCAGGTGACGAACAAACCGACTCGCATGGGGACTCCTCCTAAAAACCGTCCCCGATTATCCGATGTTTCGCGCCCGCCACCAACGCGGGGCTGCCCGGGTTCCCTCCTCGCAGCGACGCTCAAAAGATAGCCGCTGCGCGCTTGATCCGGCACTGCGGCGGTGCAGCAGCAGGGCTCGCCAGGCGCTTACTTTTTTCACAATACGAGATACAATGAATTTTCCGCTTCACGCGTCAAACGAAATTGCACCCATGAGCGACACGAATCCGGATCCGAAGACCTCGATTCAGGTGATCGAGCGCATGATGCGGCTCCTAGACGCACTTGCCGCGCACACCGACCCCGTCAGCCTGAAAGAGCTGGCGCAACGCACCGAGCTGCACCCCTCGACTGCCCACCGAATCCTCAACGATATGGTGAGCTGCCGTCTGGTGGACCGCTCCGACCCCGGCACGTACCGGCTGGGCATGCGTCTGCTCGAACTCGGCAACCTCGTGAAGGCGCGCCTTTCGGTGCGTGACGCAGCGCTTTCGCCGATGCGCGAACTGCACCGCCTCACCGGGCAAACGGTCAACCTCTCCGTACGCCAGGGCGACGAAATCGTCTATATCGAGCGCGCGTATTCGGAGCGCTCGGGCATGCAGGTCGTGCGCGCCATTGGCGGCCGCGCGCCGCTGCACCTCACTTCGGTGGGCAAGCTTTTTCTCGCTGCCGACGAAGCCACCCGCGTGCGCGCTTATGCGACACGCACCGGCCTGTCGGGTCATACGCGCAACAGCATTACGGATCTCAGCCGCCTCGAACGCGAGCTCACGCACGTGCGCCAGCAATCGTGCGCGCGCGACAACGAAGAGCTCGAGCTGGGCGTTCGCTGCATTGCCGCGGGTATTTATGACGACACCGGCAAACTCGTGGCGGGCCTCTCGCTTTCCGCGCCCGCGGATCGCCTGCAGGACTCGTGGCTCGGTCAATTGAGCAAGACCGCGCTGACGATTTCGGAGTCGCTGGGTTATCACCCGGAACCGGTAGACGGACACGTGCAGACAGTCTGAAACCGGCACACCGACGCGCGGCGTCGCATCACACGAAGCGGAGGCACGACCTCCGCTTTTTTTCGCCCGCAAGTTTCAGCGCGCGGGATTTGGCGCGAGATTTGGCGCGAAACAGGACGTGAAGCTCATCCCACGAGCGCTTCGAGTTGCCGGTCAATCTGCGTGTCGAGCGCGCGCGCCTCTTTCGCGAGATTGACCTGCCGCGCCGAGCGCGCCGTTTCGAGCAATGCCTCGCTGATGCTGTAACCATCGCGGCCAACGAGCCACGCGAGGATGTCGCTCAAATGCCAGAGCGAGGGACTGCCTTCGTGGACCGGTTGCGGAAAGTCGTCCGCGTGAACGAGCATGAGCTTGCGCATGTTCTGTCGCGACATGCCCGTCATGTCCGCGACGTCGGTCAAGCCGACGAAGTCGGGCGCCGCTTCCACGAGCCGCGCGGACGGCACCGCCTCCTTCACGTTCTGCAAAGCCGTGTAGATGGCCTCCCATGCCGTTGCGCTGTCGCGCGTGAACGCCAGCGCGATACGCCCCGGCAAGCCGACGCCGATGGTGGCGTCGTCGCAACCCGCCTGCGCGAGTCGCTCGACGAGCGCGTTGTGGTCACTGTCTTCCGGTGCAAGCTGATACTTGAGCGTGAAAACGTATTCCATGCCTGACTCCTGCTTTATTCGTGCTTTATTCGTGCGTCACTCGTGCACTACTCGTGCTTTTGGGCTACCACGGCGCGCCGTGACGTGACCTGATGCGGCACGCCACCGCTTGCACTACCCGGCGGCACTACCGGCGGCGCGCTGACCGACCCCGGCGACGACGCCGTACAGTTGTCCACCACGCGCCTGAGCATGCTCGCGTGATTGCCCGCGCTCCTCGGCGTGCTCCAGATGCTCGTGATGCAAAATTCGCCGCAACGGCAGTCGGCCTGATTGAGCGGGCAAAACATTTTCCCCCACGCATGGCTGCGGCCTTTACCTGGTATAACTAACTAACCTCGACTCTCGGCGTGAACCAGCGCCGCCTCGACCTCTTTCTTTGCATGCGATCGTCTCATCGACCCACCCAGTGTATGTATCGTCAACATGGTTGTCAACTGACAACCGTCAAACTCCAGCCGGTCTCGATGCCCGGCTGGCCGCCTTGATTCATCACTGGAAATCTTGCCGATTGAACCGGCGCTCATACAGCTGGCCGGATGGCGTAGGCGCTCGCCCGACGCTCGTCGGAGCGCCGCCTGAAAACAAAAACGCCCCGCAGTTGCGGGGCGTTTTGCGAAACGAACTCGGTGTTGGCGCGATGCAGCTCAGGTGCCTGCGCCGCCTGCGTCCGCGCTGGTGATACGCGGCTGCTGATCGGCGCCGCCGTTGTCCAGCCAGGTGCGCACACGCGTGGCGTCGGCGAAGCGCGAGTACTTGCCGCTCGAATCCAGCAGCACCATGATCACCGGACGGCCATGCACGACCGTCTGCATCACGAGGCACTCGCCCGCTTCGTTGATGAAACCAGTCTTCTGCAGACCGATGTCCCACGACGGATTGCGGATCAGCGCGTTCGTGCTGTTGTAGGCGAGATTGCGCTTGCCCGTGAACACGTCGTAGCTGCGATCGGTCGAGAACTGACGGATCATCGGGTACTGATACGCCGCGTTGACCATCTTCACGAGGTCACGCGCGCTCGAGACATTGTGGCTCGTCAAACCCGTGGAGTTCTCGAAATGCGTATCGGTCATGCCGAGCTGCTTCGCCTTGGCGTTCATCGCGGCGATGAAGGCCGGACGGCCGCCCGGGTAGTAGCGCGAGAGCGCAGCGGCCGCGCGGTTTTCCGACGCCATCAGCGCGATGTGCAGCATGTCTTCACGCGACAGCACCGAGCCGACCGACAGGCGCGAGCCCGTGTTCTTCTCGTAGTCGCGATCTTCGTCGGTGACTTCGATCTGCTCGGTGAGCGGCGCCTTCGAGTCGAGCACGACCATCGCGGTCATGAGCTTCGAGATCGAGGCGATCGGCACCACGGCGCGCGAGTTCTTGTCGAACAGCGGCTCGAGCGAGTTCTGATCGACCACGTAGGCCACGCCCGAGCGCAGCATCAGCGAATCGGGCGTCTCATGCAGACCGAACGCCTGACCAGCGGTGGGCTGACGCGGCTCGAAAGCCACGCGGCGCACGGCCGTGTGATGACGGCCGTTCATCGTGTAGGCCACGCGGCGTTTCTTGGCCACCGGGCGCGCGTCGTCGTCCTTAGCCGCGACGGTGCGGGCAGCGCCCGCCTTCTTCGCAACCTTGGCCGATGCCGGCGCAACCTTCTTGGTGGACTTCTTCGCCTTGGCCGTCTTGGCCGCAGCGGTGTTCTGCGACGCAGCAAACGCGCCTTCTGGCACGAATAGCGTCGTGCTGATGGCCACGGACACAGCCACCGACAGCGCGGTGCTGACAACCGATGAGGGCACCAGCTTGAACGACAGGAATTTGTCGGATTTCATTGGTGTTCTGGATGGAGCGGCGGGATCGTTCGCCAAGTGTAGTAAAACCACGAAAAATTCGCAAATTGAAGCACTTATGGCTACTCGTTAAACCGAAATCTGGTTCTTGATTGAGTAGACCAATACACTTCGCATTCTCGATGGACAGAGACAATCGTCCGGGCGGTCCCGCCCTGCTGCGCCAATGGCCGGCAACTATTGCTGTCGCCTACGCATTAACGGCGCGCGTCATGCAGAACTTTATGTGGGATCAATACCGGGGACGATGCTCAGACGCCTATGCCGCCGAAACGCACGACGCGCGTTCGACCGGAATGGATCTTTAACGTTCCGTGACGCAATCTGGTGGACGCGTTAAGTGAAATCCCGCATGAGGCTTCCTCGAATCCGACGGCGCAACCTCCGACGCGCCGTCAGCCTCAATCTTGCCAGAATCAGCGCGCATATGCCTGGCCTTGTCCAGCAAGGCTTGGCGGCGGTTCGCGCCCGTCCAGCGCGGGGCGCCATGCCGCACACCGCCAACCGGCACGCAAATTGCCACATGCCAACCGCATAAGTGTTTGTTTAATAACAATTAAATGCCATGGTGCGGCGCACCACAAGACGCTTGACTTTCGCCTCAGGCATCCTAAAATCGTCTTCAATGTTGCGACGCACCAAAGCGTCCGGCAGATCACCCAGCGTCTTGCCACTTACTCCAGGCGGCCCACCCACACGAGGCTGCCAACCATCCAGGAGCGTAAACATGAGTCTGCTGACCCCTGAGCAATTCGTCGCCGCCCAAAAAGCCAACCTCGAAACCCTGTTCGGTCTAACCGGCAAGGCCTTCGAAGGCGTGGAAAAGCTGGTCGAATTGAACCTTCAGGCCGTTCGCTCGAATCTGGCGGAATCGCAGGAGCACGCGCAGCGCGCGTTGTCGGTGAAGGATGCGCAGGAACTGCTCGCGCTCCAGTCGAGCTACGCCCAGCCGCTCGCCGAAAAGGTGCTCTCGTACGGCCGCCACGTGTATGAAATCGCGTCGGCCACGCAAGCCGAATTCGCCAAGGTCGCCGAAGCCCACTACGAAGAGCAGAACCGCAAGGTGCAGTCGCTCGTCGACAACGTCGCGAAGAACGCGCCCGCCGGTTCGGAAACCGCCGTCGCCGTGATCAAGTCGGCCATCAACGCCGCGAACACCACGTACGAAACGGTCCACAAGGCCACCAAGCAAGCGGTCGAAATGGCCGAAAGCAACTTCAACGCCGCCACCGCCGCGGCCAGCAAGGCTGCCGCACAAGCCTCGCGCTCGGCTGCCGCTTCGGCCAAGAAGACGGTCTGAGGCCGGTTGTCGGCACACGCAGCCGGCGCACGCCGGCTGCCGGCTGACTGAAACCCGCCGAACCGGAGCGCGCGCTGCAACGGCTGCGCGCTCCGACACCGACGCTCCGGCACGCCGCAAGGCGTGCCGCTTACCCGGTCGCCGACCGGGAATCTTTTTTAGCGCTCCGGCGCGCCTCTCGACCTCTTCGTCAGCCCGATCAGAAAGATCCGAGCGTCGCATAAAGAAAAACGGCGCACTCCCTGCGGAGTGCGCCGTTTGCTTACGTCTGTCTGCTTACGTGCATGCCGCCTGCGACAGCGGCACGCCACGTCTTACTTCTTTTTCTGCGGCGGCAGATCGGTACAGACGCCTTCGTACAACTCGGCGGCCATGCCGACGGATTCGCCCAGCGTCGGGTGCGGGTGAATCGTCTTGCCGATATCGGTTGCATCCGCGCCCATTTCCACCGCGAGGCAGACTTCGCTGATCAGATCGCCGGCGTTCAGACCGACGATGCCGCCGCCGATCACACGATGCGTCTCTTCGTCGAAAATCAGCTTCGTGAAGCCCTCGTCGCGACCGTTGGCGATCGCGCGGCCCGAAGCGGCCCACGGGAACACTGCCTTGCCGTACTTGATGCCTTCGGCCTTGCACTGCTCTTCCGTCTTGCCGGCCCACGCCACTTCCGGATCGGTGTAGGCCACCGACGGGATCTGCAGCGCGTCGAAGTACGCCTTCTCGCCGTGCGCCGCTTCCGCCGCCACGTGGCCTTCATGCACGGCCTTGTGTGCGAGCATCGGCTGGCCAACCACGTCGCCGATCGCGAAGATGTGCGGCACGTTGGTGCGCATCTGCTTGTCGACTTCGATGAAGCCGCGATCGGTCACCGCCACGCCGGCCTTGTCCGCGCCGATCTTCTTGCCGTTGGGCGAGCGGCCCACGGCGACCAGCACGAGGTCGTAACGCTGCGCTTCGGCCGGAGCCTTTTCGCCTTCGAACGTGACGTAGATGCCATCTTCCTTCGCTTCGGCCTTCGTCGTTTTGGTCTTGAGCATGACATTCGCGAAACGCTTCGCGTTGTACTTCTCCCAGACCTTCACGAGATCGCGGTCCGCGCCGGCCATCAGGCCGTCGAGCATTTCCACGACATCGATCTGCGCGCCGAGCGTCGAGTAGACCGTCGCCATTTCCAGACCGATGATGCCGCCGCCGATCACCAGCATCTTCTGCGGCAGCTGACGCAGTTCCAGCGCGCCGGTCGAATCGACCACGCGCGGATCTTCCGGCATGAACGGCAGCTTCACGGCCTGCGAACCCGCAGCGATGATCGCCTGCTTGAACTTGACGATCTTCTTGCCGCCCTCGCCCGCCACTTCCATGTGGTGCGGATCGATGAACGAACCGAGGCCCGTCACGACTTCGACCTTGCGCGCCTTGGCCATGCCGGCGAGACCACCAGTCAGCTTCTTGACGACGCCCGACTTGAAGTCGCGCAGCTTGTCGAGATCGACTTGCGGCTTGCCGAACGAGATGCCGTGCGATTCGAGCGACGCGGCTTCGTCGATCACCAGCGCCGTGTGCAGCAGCGCCTTCGACGGAATGCAGCCGACGTTCAGACACACGCCGCCGAGCGTCGCATAACGCTCGACCAGCACAGTCTTCATGCCGAGGTCGGCGGAGCGGAACGCCGCCGAGTAGCCGCCGGGGCCCGCGCCGAGCACGAGCATGTCGCATTCGACGTCGGCGCTGCCACTGAAGCTGCCGGCTTGCGGCGCAGGTGCAGCAGCCTTCGGCGCTTCGGCCGCCTTGGGCGCTTCGGCCTTCGGTGCTTCCGCCTTCGGAGCGGGCGCAGCCGCGCCTTCCGACACTTCGACGATCGCGACCAGCGTGCCTTGCGACGCCTTGTCGCCGGCCTTGATCTTCACTTCCTTGACCGTGCCCGCGACATCGCTGGGCACTTCCATCGTGGCCTTGTCCGACTCGAGCGAGACGAGCGTCTGCTCCTTCTCGATCACGTCGCCCGGCTTGATGTTGACTTCGATGACGTCGATGTCCTTGAAGTCGCCGATATCCGGCACTTTCACTTCGACGAGACTCATGGTGTCCCCTTCAGGAACGACCGGCCGCACCGGTCGCGGCACGCATCGGCTTGAACAGCGGATGCGGCGCGACGGCGCTGGCCGGTCGAAACGGTTTTACAGGATCACGCGGCGGAAATCGCCGAGGATCTGGCCGAGGTACGCGTTGAAGCGCGCGGCAGCCGCGCCGTCGATCACGCGGTGGTCGTACGAGAGCGAGAGCGGCAGCGTGAGACGCGGCACGAACTGCTTGCCGTCCCACACGGGCTTCATCGCGCTCTTCGACAGGCCGAGGATCGCCACTTCCGGCGCATTGATGATCGGCGTGAAATGCGTGCCGCCGATGCCGCCGAGCGACGAGATCGAGAAGCAGCCGCCTTGCATCTGGTCCGGCTTGAGCTTGCCTTCACGCGCGAGCTTCGACAGATCGGTCATTTCCTTCGCGATGTCGACGAGACCCTTCTTGTCGGCGTCGCGGATCACCGGAACGACGAGGCCGTTCGGCGTATCGGCGGCAAAACCGATATGGAAGTACTGCTTGAAGACGAGGTTGTCGCCGTCGAGGCTCGCGTTGAACGCCGGGAACTTCTTGAGCGCCGCAACCACTGCCTTGATGACGAACGCCAGCATCGTGAACTTCACGCCGGCCTTCTCGTTTTCCTTGTTCAGTTGCACGCGCAGCGCTTCGAGGTCGGTGATGTCCGCTTCGTCGTTGTTCGTGACGTGCGGGATCATGACCCAGTTGCGATGCAGGTTCGCGCCCGAGATCTTCTTGATGCGCGACAGCGGCTGCGTGTCGATCGGACCGAACTTCGTGAAGTCGACCTTCGGCCACGGCAGCAGGTTCAGACCCGCGCCGCTTGCCGGCGCCGCAGCGGCAGCCGGAGCCGCCGTCTGGCCGCTCATGACGCCCTTCACGAATGCCGTGACGTCGGCTTGCGTGATGCGGCCCTTCGGACCCGTGCCCGGCACGCGACCCACGTCGACGCCCAGATCGCGCGCGAACTTGCGCACCGACGGCGAAGCGTGGCTCGGACGGCGCGAACCGCCTTCGCCGGCCGGAATGATCGGGGCTTGCGCGAGTGCCGACGGCGCAGCGGGCGCGGCCTTGGCGGGCGCAGCCTGCGGTGCGTCGGACGGCTGTTCGGCGGGCGCCTTCGCAGCCGGTGCGGGCGC
>NZ_JAAGPN010000101.1:0-29122 GCF_017104805.1 Paraburkholderia sp. Ac-20347
GACGATGTCGGCGGCCGGATGCGAGCCGATGTAGCGCAGCGCGCGCACCAGCGCCTGCACCATCTGCTGCGTTTCGCGGCGATGCTCGCGCACCCAGCTGCGGCGCAGATAGAGGCACGCGCCCGCATACGGGCCGCCGAGCCAGTGCTGCGTGCCCTCGACGCTGCGCATGTCGGCCATGACGCGCGCCGCGCCGCTCGTCAGCAGACGCGTGGCCGTGGGTTCCTCGACCATGCCCGCGTCGATGCTGCCGTGCTCGATGGCGTCGGCAAAGCGCGTGTCGGTCGCGAGCGGCACGACGGTGTAGTCGCCCGGCGCCACGCCCGCGCGGGTGGCGAGATAGCGCGTGATCACCCAGGTGGACGAGCCGAAGCCGGTCACGCCGAAGCGCTTGCCGCGCGCGTCGGCCATTGACTGCATCGCGCGGCCTGCGGCCGAGCGCGTGGACGCCAGTTCGGCGAGGCCCGCCGCGCGCTGGAACACCACAACCGAGAGCACGTCCTCGCCCCGGCTTTGCAGATCGATGGTGTGGTCGTAGAACCCGACGGCGCCTTCGATGGCGCCCGCGATCAGTTCGGTGGAGGTGTCGATGCCCGCGGGCAGCGAGACGACCTGCACGTCGATCCCGGCGTCGCGGAAATAACCGAGCTGCGCGGCCAGCACGGCCGGCAGATAGACGATCTTCGACATGCCGCCCATCATCAGCCGGATCGGCTCCGCGCGCGCTTGCGCGGCGGCGCCCAGCGCGATGCAGAGCATCAGCGCGCGGCCGAGTTGCTGGGCGCGAAAAAGCATGCGGGGGTGTCTCCTCGTGGCGGTACTGTGATCGACTGGGTGCAAGTATAAAAAAGCAAGCCCTTCTGATTGCTTTCCGGCGCCGAAGGATTTTCTCGGTATTTACCCTTTCGGAGGGGGCTCGGGGTGGGCAAGCATATGGTAATTTATGGGGATCGAACGCAAGCCCTGCGTGGATCTTTCCGTGAATGAGGCCGCTTTTGTCCAGCTTGACCGCTATCGAGAAGTTCAATCACGCCGCGAAGCCGACGCAGCTCCACGCCTTGCCGGATGACGAAGCGCAGGCGCTCGCGCGTGTCTTTGGCAAGGCACGCAAAGGTCCTGCTACGGAGGCGGAGCGAACGCAGGCGAGCCAGGTTCTGCAGAAGTTGATCTCGTTGGGCGCGTGGCTTGCGTGTAGTTGCGTCAATGGTGACGACGGTCCACCCGTCATGTATCCGCGCCGAGGGCGCACGGGCACGGCGACGCTCGTCAGAAATCACGATCGGCCCGTGCATGCGGAGAACTGTCCATTCTTCCGGCTGCCTGCCGACCGAACGGAACCGCCGTCGCTCCTTCCTCGCGCGTCCATGACCGGTGGCTTTGGCGTGCTCAAGGTGGTTAAGGTGACCGGTGAGCCGAAGGACAAGCCGTCAAAGCCCACGGTCATCACGTTGCGGACATGCAAGCGCGTGCCGACGCTCGCGCGCATTCTGTTCACCGTGCTGGAGCGAGCAGAACTGAATGTCATCGCGCCGTCCGGCCCGGAGGGCATCAATGCGCAATACGCAGCGTTGAAGCGCGCGCTGGCGCAGTTTCACTTCGACGCCGGGAAGACGATTTCGCTCGCCGACTTCACGGAAACGTTTACTCAGTTAAAGGATTACAAGCGCCTCATCGTGAGAATTGCGAAGGATAGTCGCCAATGGCCGGACCCTTTGCTGCCTCATGGATTCCTGATTGGCGTCTGCCACGACATCGACGAGCACAGTCTCGTCCTGCGCAACGGTGGGAAATTGCCCATCGCGGGGCAACTCGTCAAGCCGGGCGAGAACACGCCGGGCCCCTATATGTGCATCGTGCTGGTTGGCCGTAGCGGCCCCGGCAAATCGTTCGAGGCGTTGCGCGCCTACGTGCATCCGGTCGCGTCCGCGGCGAATCTCGTGCTGGTCGACTCCGACCTGGAACGCCAGACGCTCGGCTTCCTGCAGTCGCATCAGTCGCAGGAAATCGGCGAGCCGTTCACCATCGTCAAGCCGCTGACCGACATCGCCGTGAAACCTGGCGCGCAATCGGTGCGGCCGGATTTCATCCTGAAATACGCGTCGTACGACCTCGTCGTTGAAACGATGGGTTATACCGACGAAGCGTATCTGAGCCGCAAGACGGTCACACACGCCTTGATGAGCGAGATTGGCGCGGTCATGAAACACGACGGCATCGGTGACGATGACGAGGCATTCAAGCAGGCGTGGAAACAGTTGAGGGCGCAAAAGACGCGGTAGGGCGCCCGGCGCTCAACGCCGGCCGCATCACCCCTTACAATAGGGGCGTTGCTCACCCGCCCGTTCCGAGACCATGACACGAGACCCCCGCCTCACCCTCAACGCGCGCCAGCAGGAGCTGCTCGAATGGGTGCAGCGTGACGGCTTCGTGACCGTCGACGATCTCGCCGCGCATTTCGACGTCACGCCGCAGACCATTCGCCGCGACGTCAACTGGCTCGCCGACATGAATCTCCTGCGCCGCTATCACGGCGGCGCGAGTCTGCCCACGAGTTCGGAAAACGTCTCGTACGGCGCGCGTCAGCACATGTTCCACGAAGAGAAGCGGCGCATCGCGGCGCTCGCGGCTTCGCACATTCCCGATCAGGCTTCGCTGTTCATCAACCTCGGCACCACGACCGAGGAGGTCGCGCGCGCGCTCAATCATCATCGCGGGCTGCGCGTGATCACGAACAATCTGAACGTGGCGAGCATGATGAGCGGTTACCCCGAGTGCGAAGTACTCATCACGGGTGGCATCGTGCGGCCGTGGGACAAGGGCATCGTGGGCGAGCTGACGATCGATTTCATCCGCCAGTTCAAGGTGGATTACGCGATCATCGGCACCTCGGCGATCGAGCTCGACGGCACGCTGCGCGATTTCGACACGCGCGAAGTGCGCGTGGCCGAGGCGATCATCGAGCATGCACGCACTGTCTATCTCGTAACCGATCATTCGAAGTTCGGCCGCCCCGCGCTCGTGCGCCAGGGGCATTTGAGCCAGATCCACGCGCTCTTCACCGACAAACCGCTGCCCGACGCGATGAGCGAGACCATCGCGCAGGCGGGCACGGCCGTGTATATCGCGCAGTGACGTGACCGGCGTTGAACGGTCTGGACGCGCTCAGGTCTGATCGGGGCGCGCACTTCGCATCGCAGTCGGTCGTGTGCGTGCGACGCTAGCGGCTCGCCGAGGCCGACGTGCCGTTTTCGGTGAGAAACCGCCGGACGCCTGACGCGATCATGATGCTGCCCATGAACCGTTCCTGCCAGACAATCAATTTCGGGTAGGCGACCAAGCCACCCGCCAACGGAGCCGGAGGCGATCGCGACGCCGCCAAGCGAGACAATGCCGGCCAGTTTCTGAATGGCGCCGAGAACCAGAAACTGCGACTACACAGGCCCCTTGAGCCGGATCGATAAATTGCGGAAGAAACGCAAACATGAATAACAGCGACTTCGGATTCGTGAGGCTGTTGATCGCGCCTTGCCAGACCGCCTCGCGGTCGGAAATTGGCCCCACGCTTTTCGCGCGCGTGTGGGCCGATGCGCTTGCGGCCAGCATTTTCAGGCCAAGCCAGATCAGATAAACGGCGCCCGCCCATCGCAACAGATTTAATGCGGTCGGGTAGGTGTGAATGACAGTCGCCAGCCCGAGTACGAGCATCGACACTTGCACGATTCCGGCAACGAACATCATGCCCACGACGGTGAATAGTGCCGTGCGTTTGCCTTGGCCGATACCTCGCGCGAGCACTAGCATCATGTCGGGTCCGGGTGAAATCTCGAGGAGGCTCAGGGCAGCGAGAAAGGTGCGAAGCGTTCCGAGAGTCGGGATCGCAATTAGGTGCGTGCGTGAATGGTGAAGGTGGCGGTCCGTCGTATTCTACAAACTCTGAAGGACGCACCATTTCGCCGCATCGCTTTTGGCGATCCGAAGCGCGAGATCAGGCTAGGGGCGGATCAAGGTCATGACGCGGCCGACTTCATCAAGGCTTGTGAGGCCATGCCCGTCACGCCTCATGTGGGGCAAAAAAATCCGGTCGCCGATCGGCGGAGCCCGAGGTGTTTCGCCCGAGTGCGGGTTATGCCTTGTCCGTGGGAGTTACGGCGTGAAGGCTGGCCGCCGAGGTGATCGGAGACGATGCGTTATGTGGTCGCGATGACGGGCAGCGCGACCAGGCGTTGAGGCCGGCGATTGCCGGCGAGTTTCGCTTCGAACTCTCGATAGCGCAGCTCAGGATTGCGTCGAGAGTTACCTCCGTGTCACATCAACTCTGCGTCTTTGCGCTTCCTGGGGGCTGGCGACGCACAACGAAGTTGAAAACGGGTGTTGCCATCAACGTGCTTAGCACGGCCATTAGAACGAGGATTGAGAAAAGTCCCGGCAAAATGACGCCCGCAGCAAGTCCTATGTTCACGATGATCAACTCCATCAAACCGCGGGCGTTCATCAACGCGCCAATGGCCATCGCGTCGCTCGAAGACTCGCCGTTGAACCGGGCAGCAGCCCAGCATGCGATTCCCTTGCCGCAAAACGACGCAAAAAGGATGCCAATGGCGGGCATCATGATCGAGCTGTTCATCAACAAGTCAAGCCGTGTGTTCAGGCCCGAGTACGTGAAGAACATCGGCAACAAAAACACGATGACAAAGGGTTGTAATGTTGCGCGTAGCTTCTCCGTCAGCGGTCCGCGTGGCATCGCTGTGCCAAGCAGAAAGCCACCAAACACCGCGTGAATACCGATGGCGTCCATCGCAAACGCGCACAACGAAAAGAGGACAAGCGCTGCCGCGAATGCGCCATGAGGCAACGTTCCCTCGGAACGCACTCCGGTTTCAAGTAATCGCAGCAATCTTGGCGCAACAAAGATCATGAATAGAGCGAATGCGATACCACCTCCGATCGCCGCGTAAGCGCCCATCCACGAACCACCGAAGCTTGCGAGAACGATTGCCAGAATGCACCAGGCTGCCGCGTCATCGAAAGCGCCCGCAGTCAAAGCAAGCGTACCGAGCGAAGTGCCCGCCAAACCCCGCTCCTGAATGATGCGAGCGAGCATCGGGAAGGCCGTGATCGCAATGGCAGCGCCAAGAAAAAGCGACCCTTCGAGCAGGCGCACCTGAGGGGAAAAGAGACCTGGCGTCGTATGTAGCCAGGGTCCGAGTGCAATGGCCAGGAGAAAAGGAATGGCGATGCCGGCCACCGAGACGCTCAGGGCGCTTCTCGCACGGCTGCGGAAGTGATCAAATCGAAACTCGGTGCCAACAAGGAACATGTAGAGCCCAACGCCCAGCTGCGCGATAACGTATAACGTCCCCATCGTCTCTTTCGGAAAGAGAGTCCGCTGCCATTGCGGTGCGATGAGGCCGAATAGAGATGGGCCGAGTAGCACGCCGGCAATCATTTCTCCGACCACCTGGGGCTGGCCCAGGCGTCGCGCGAGACGTCCTGTAATCTGGCTTGTGAACACGATGACGGACGCTTGAAGAAAGAAGAAAACAGAAAGTTGAGGTAGTGGCATTGCTTATCGAGAAGAAAGGGCAAGCAGGTTGGCGGTCCACGCTGCACACTTTGTTAGCGGCTCGGAAATCCGTGTTCGATAACTCAAACATTCGGCATTCGCCAGGCTCCCAGAGTTTGCTCGATCCCCAGTGCAGCCGAAAGCGTGAGATGGTCGCCGCCATGTGGTCCGACGATCTGCACGGAAAGCGGCAACCCATGTTCGCCTTGGCTCACTGGGGCGACTGTCGCGGGCAGTTCCAAGGCATTGAAGAGTGCACACAGGCCGATGTCGCGCGGATACAGCATCGGATGATGATGACCGGGTGCCTCACCCCGCACCGGCGGGAGAAGAAGAATTCCATTGGGCCCCATGGCATGTCGAAGACGACGTAGCAGTATCGCGCCGTCCCGCTGAAGCTGACGCTGCTTTGATGGACAAGGCATCAGCCAGCGCTCCGATGCACACGTTAGCCATGCCGCTAGGGTATGGCGCGGTTCGCCAGCGAAGAGATACGCCATTTCACACACGAGCGATGGCGGGCGGCCTTGGCCGATCATCGTCTGCATGGTGGGTCCTCTTGTGGACGCAATCGTGGCGACCCAAATCTCGAAAGCTCTGGTGAGAAGTGGATCAGTCCATGGAACGATCGATGCTCCGAGACTTTCCAGCGCGCTGGCTGCTCGTCGGACCATGGCGCTGCCAGCGCCTTTTACCGAACGAAACCAGCTTGGAGACGGAGAGTCGCAGACGAGCACCCGCAGTCCATCAAGCCGCTTCAGCGAAGGCTCATGCATGGAACACACGCGGACATTGCGATCAACATCGTCCGGCCCTGCGATGACCCGCAACATCAGCATGAGGTCTTCCGCGCGACGCGTAATTGGTCCGGGAGAGAAATACCGTGCCATTGCTTGTGCTCCCGGCCATGTTTCGAATCGCTCGTCGAGCGGAACGTGACCGGTTAGCGGTGCCAATCCGCTAGAGGGTTTGTGGCCAAAAACGCCGCAATAAGCAGCCGGGATGCGGATCGAACCACCACCGTCGGTGCCGATGCCGAACACCGATCCACCCGCGGCAACTAATGCCGCTTCCCCCCCACTGCTGCCGCCCGCTGTGCGGCCGGCTCGCCAAGGGTTTTCCGTGCGCCCATAGACCAGATTGTCGGCGGCCGGCCACAAAGCCATCTCGGACTGATTCGTCAGCGCGATAACGATGCCTCCAGCGTTCCGTATTCGCGTCACGACTGTGGCATCGCAAGCAGCACGATGTGTGCGTCTCAACGTCGACCCGGCTGTCTTGGGCAGGCCTCCAAATCCGAGTCCCTCCTTGACCGTGCATGGCACGCCATGCAGCGCCCCAAGTGGAGCACCTCGCATCAGTTGCTGCTCGGCCTTGTGTGCCTCGTCGATCGCAGCAGAAAATCGTTCATGGGCGATCGCGTTGATCTTGCCGTTCACATACCGCGCCCTTTCAATGTGAGTCTTCACCACCTCTACTGGCGATACGTCGCGTCGACGTATTAGTGCGGCGATCCGCGTTGCGCTGAGATGGAGTAAGTCGTTGCTGTCGTGCGGTGTCGTAGCTGCCGCACCGCAATCATCTTTCATCGTATCCATCTCGTGTCACTTAGCCAGTTCGACTTCAGGGCATGACCGTTCTCGCGCCGTTATGCCACATGGTGCATGTTGATCGGAGCGCATGGCATCGAGTGGCGGACTCTTCCCCCGCCCGTGGTGCTGAAGTCGCAGAAACCCGCCCTCTGGTTCGAATGGCGATGCTAGCCGCGGTGGGGAAGCGCCATACTTGTAGAACAATGATGGCCGGATGCGCAACATCATTGCCCGCGTAGCATCCTTGCCCGCGCCGACGAGTTGGCGAAACGCCAGTGCGAGATGTTCGTATGTCGGCCGCCACTTCACGAAACGCATGAGCCGCAAACGGAGTATCGTCAGCAGCCAGAAGTATCGAGCTACGTACCTCGGACGCGCTGCTTCATCGGCGCGATAGAGGTCAAAGTTGACCGATCGGCTATAGAGATTGGGTAGGAGATTTGCGCTGACGTTCTGATTGGACTCGGCAATGGCGTCCAGCAGGCAGGAAAACGGGTACGCAGGAGGTTGAGCGTCGCGCGGGAAACGCGGAAGTAACTCTGCGAACTGGCGTGCCTGATTACCGTCAAGGAAGCCACCATTGACATACGTCGGCAGGAGAATATGGAAATACGCCATATTCGACAGGAGCAATGTCCAAGCCATGCGCAGCGGGTCATGCATGAATTCGTACCAGTTGCTCCACATATCCTGTAACGCCAGTTGCGCCTGAATGTGCGCCTCCAGACAGTCCACATACGATTGGTGAAGGTCGCCGTCCATGTCCTTTTTGATCATCGCGGCCACCTGCGGAATTTCCTGCGCGACATAGGCTAATCCAGCACTGTTCGCCGGATCGAACGTGAATGCTGCGTCGCCTATCAGAAACCATCCGTCCGTCGAATAGTACTTCTTCGACTCGTACATATAGTTCCGGAGCGAGTTCGTGTCGTGCACGACACCCGAGCGAACCAGGTCGCACAAGACTGGATGATCCAGCGCCACACGTTCCAAGAAGTCATCGACGCTCGTGACGTCGTTCTCATGCAAGTCCGGTCGGTACGTGATGCCTATGCTCACGAGGTCCTCCCCGGTCTCAGAGCGCATTGGAATCGCCCAGATCCAGTACCCGCGCCCGTAAAAATGATGTGTCACATAGTATGGATCGAAGCAATGGTGCGCGACCCTCACAGCGTCGATATTCTCAAGAGCGGTGCGATCGAACGATTTGAGCCGAAACCAGAAAGTGCTGCGTTGATAGGTTGGCTCTTTCTTCAGGTCGAGTTTGCGTGCAAGAAAACGATTTCGCCCCGATGCGTCGATGATCCAGTCGACGTCCAGCGTCATCATGCTTTCGTCGCGTTGCTTGACAGAGAGTCGATGTTGACGCCGTACTCCGACGTTCAGCTCGACGTCAGACACATCGGCGTCGATGCGCATCACGCCGATGTCATCATTGATACGCCGGATATCTCGATCGAACGACCATCGATTCAGATTGTATGCAGGCATCCGAATTACGCCTGGCGCTTCGTGCACGACGTACTTACGACATGTAGCCTCTGTGGACAGCTTGAAGTAATACGTCAGGCCGTACTTGTGGTAGTGCCGCTCCTCCAGAAGCTGTGACAAGCCCAACCCCTTGAGAAAGTGCGTCGTTATTTCGACAGTCGATTCGCCCACTAACGGCCGTGCGCGGTCATGCCGGCCGATCACCACGACCTTTACCTCGGGCAATCGCTTGCAGAAATACATGGCGGCCAGATTTCCCGTAATACCCGAACCGATGATTGCAATGGTTCTCATATGCGTGAATCCTCTTTTTGCTGTGGGCGAGCAACGAGCGCGCCTGTCGTTCTTCAAACGGCCTTCAACGCTCGCGTGATGTCAGCGGGTTCCATGCGTTGCGTGTAATCGGCTTCGACGAATGCGTATTTGATCTTTTTGTTCCGTCCGATGATGTAGGTCGCGGCAAGTGGAAGCGTGTAACTATCGTCGCCGTTACTCGTCGGCAGGTCGGCACCCAACGCGTGATATACCGGTCGCACAGCATCCGGCAGCGAAAATGACAACCCGAATTCACGTGCGACCTTATTGCCTTCGTCGCTCAGCACAGGGAATGATGTTTGCAATGTTTGTATCGTCTGCAAAGTAGCGGATTGAGTTTGCGGGGAGACGGCGACCAAGGTCGCACCCGCTCTGCTGATTTCTGCGAATTCCAGTTGCAACGCGGCAAGTGTCAGGTTGCAGAACGGACACCATTGACCACGATAGAACGTGAGTACGACAGGGCCATCTTTCAGTAAATCGTCAAGACGCACGACGTTTCCGTACGCGTCGCGCAATTCGAACGACGGTGCGTCAGCACCCACTTTCAACGCATTGTCGGCCACATCGGATTTTGCCAATTCCTGTGCGGCTTTTTCGATAGCGGCCAATGCGTCGGGTGGAACCTGACTCGTCATTGATGACTTGAATGCATGTAGTTGAGAGGCGAGTGACATGGAAAAGCTCCTTGTTGAAAGACTTAGCTCCGGCGTGCTGCACGCGCTGCGAGATCGCTTTTCTTTTGCAATGTGCGCAACGCGCGCTTGATGATTCTGTCTGTGGATGGATCCTCCGAAGTTGCCCAGCGGGCACACAGTGCAACGACCCAATCAGGTTGTGTCTTGCTTGCGTCGTTGAGCCAGTTGGCTAGCGAATCCTGAACGTAGCGAGCGTGGTCCGCCTTAAGCGGTTCCAGCAGCGGCAGAGCGATTCCTGGCTCGGCCTTGAGCCGTGCAATATGTTCGCTCCACACCCCTCGCGGCCGAGTGCTCTCCACGGCGAAGCGGCGAATATTCGCATCCGTTGAAGTTGTCCAGATCTGCAGCAGCGCTACGGCTGATTCGATGTCACCCGAGATATAGGGTCGGGCGGCCATCCACGCCCATTCCCGGACGCCGAAATGACTATCCGCAGCGAATGGCCGTACCGAGTGGAGCCGGTCTTCCAGCGAGCGTGTTTCATCCGCACACGTCAGTGCGAAAACTGCCCAGGAACGCACTGTGTCCGATGCATGAAACTGCAATCGCTCAGTCACGCCAGCAATCGCGACTCTTTTGGAACGTCGCAATTCCTCAGCAATCGCCATTCCGATTGCACGGATCTGATAGCTGATTCCCTTGTTGGCAACCTCGCTGTGCGCGGCAAGGATGCGAGGTAATGCCTGCTTCAGCCCTACGCCCGGAATTGCGGACTGTGCCAATAAGGCTTGGTCGATAGCCAGGCACTCAGCGAGGTTACGGGTTGCTTCCGTGCCGCCGTTCAACGCGGCAAGTCTTTCAGGCGTTAATCGAGTCATTCATGGACTCCGATAAAGACTCTGGAGGAGACGATGCGGCGGCATCTGAAGTCCAGCGGCCAGGCGACAGCATTTCAAATGGATCGATCGCCTTTCTGATTCGCTCGACTGTGCGCCAGTAAGGACTCTCCTTGCTTGCAATCAATGACCCATGTTCCACATGGACGCGGTAAGGCATGTATCCCGTCTTGAGTCCGGCTCGAAACAGAGCCTCCCAGCACGCTTCTGCGCGGGCGCAAGCCGACACGTCGGTACCGTCGAAAAGCAACGGCAACGTGCAGTCGAAACTGCGCTCCGAAAGGCTGGTGAATGTGACTGGCGTCTCGAAGCCGTATCGAGCGCAAACATCGCGCGCAAGATCAACGAAGCGCCGCGCATCCGCTCCTTTTAAAGGAATGACCGGTGCGTACCAGAAGAGTCCGCAACGATCGCGCGATGGGTTGAGGTCGCACGCTGGTGGCTCCCCGGATTTCCAGTAGGCGAGCGGCAGGGCGACTTCGGCCGGCACACCTTCGAGCAACGCGAGGCCTTGCTGCATGACCTTCAGCCTGGTCCTCAACCGATCTGCGCGAGCTCCCGGGACCCAATTAAGAAGCGTAGCCAGGCGATGCGCCTTAGGCGAGGTCATGAACACGACTCGGCTCGCCAGGCCGTTCAAGGCACTTCGTATCACTTCGCGCGTTGCCGCTGCATGACCGTTCGAGCCATAAACAGCACCAATTCCCATCCAGGCCGCGGCACCCGCGTCTTGGGCTAGCGTCTGAATCACGCTCTCGGGAAGGGGGCCAGTGCGATCATATCCGTCGGGGTAACGTCCCGACATAGCGAGGAATCTCGCGGCGCTCATAAGATTGATGCCACCAATGTTGCTCCCCGCGTCCTGCAAAATGCGCCGCGTTGTGTCAACGAGTGCTTCGAGTTGACTGTCGTTATCGATCCAGAAATAAAACGCCTCGATGCGTTGCGGGCGGCGCGCAAGGGCTATCGTCATGCTCGTGACGATGCCGATCTGCCCCTGCGAAAACAGGCCATCGACATAAGGTCCTATCCCCCACTTGAAACCGCAAAACGCGTTCGCATCAGCCATGGGAGATTGATAGACAGACCCGTCTGGTAGCACAGCCTCCAACGCCGTCACGGCGCCGAAGTGATCGTTAATGGGAGTAATTCCATATCCGCGTTCCAGGGCGTTTCCGACAATGCTGCAACCAGGACCGGCTCCCGTTGTGGGGACCATGAAAGAAAGTTCGCGATCATCGAGCCAGGCTCGCAATGCGCCCTGCGTCACGCCAGGTTCGACCGTCGCCAAACCAAGTTCGGCATCGAACGAACGAATCCGGCACATATGCGACAGGTCGACTATTGCACAGCCATTTCGCGAAGAATTCGCGGTACCGTAGCCCCAGTTTCGGCCGGTGCTAACCGGATGCAGGCATATGCGATGCGATGCCGCGATCCTCACGATCTCCTGCACGTCGTCAATGCATTCCGGCAGAAGGACTGCCAGAGCTCGACGCGAATAGAAGCTCGTATCTTGCGCGTAACGCGCTAGTGTTTCCGCATCGGTACGCACTGCATTGGCGCCCAGCGCCTCTTGTAGAGCTTCGATTGCGGCCTGGTCTGCTTGTGCCCGGGCATCGTCACAATGCACTGTTCAACCCTCCGAGGCGCATAAATAGCGACAACTGTCGCACGTCCGACTTTCGCGCGCCGGGCAGTGCACTGTAGCGTCGTTCGAGTTCTCGCCGGCAAGCGACAGGATGTAGTGCACGGCTCTTGATCACGACCTGCAGTGAACTGATTGCTGTCGAATACGTTTTTGCGCGCTCGCGCAAGTGACGCGCGACTGCACGATCGAATTCTTCGCGAGTGAATGCCGCATGCAACGAATGGAAATAGTCGTCAATCAATTCCTGACTTTCTCCCGCCGCTGCGCGACCGACGAAATATCGTACTGACTCTGGATGTCTCAGCCGACCGAAATCGTTGAAGTAGACCGCGCCATCAGGCTTGAGTACACGATCCGCCTGTGCAAATGCTGCATCCAGGGCCTGTACATCAGGTAGATGATGAAATGCCATGGAAGAAACCGCGACATCTATGCTGCGATTCGCAATGCCTTCCAGTTTAGTCATGTCCCCGTGACGCAATTCCACGTTGCGAATCCCTCGCGACGCCAAATTCTCCCGCGCTCGCTCCAGCATAGGAAGCGACATATCCAGGCCCACGAATTCAGCGCGCGGATTAAGCTCCGCCAGTTGACCCAGCAAGTTACCTGGACCACAGCCAATGTCGAGAACCACATCGGTCGGCGCGATCATCCGGCACATGTGCGCCAAGTGATACAGATACGCTCCGGACAATGCACCGCCTTGACGACCACCCTGTGCGTATGCGTTCACGGATGCAACTTCGTCCATAACGAGACTCGGCTCCGGCGTCCGCGGCATCAGTTGTTGGCTAGTCAATTCACGCACCATGGTTCTGATCAACATCAACATGTTTCGACTCCTGTGATATCTGAATTGCATCGCATTACTGATCGTTAGCAGCGTCGTAAAAACTATTGTCTAGAAGACCGGGATAAGCCGCCTCGATAGTTTTTCGAGCCTGTCGAGGAAGCCTCGCGATCTCGACTCCGCATGCGAGCAAATGAGCCCTTACATCATCCTCGGCCCACGCTGGGGGGCTGGTCAGCGCAAGTGGCCAGCTTGCGACATCAGGGAGCCGGACACACGTCAGTGTGTCTTCAGTAAAAAAACGGTACAAATTCGTGCGATACCCAGCAATGAAAATCGCCCTGTTGCCATGGTCGTATATCTCCCGATAGCGCGAAAACGCGCGCGGCACGTCGATTCGCAGCGGTAAGGAAAGCGCTCGGTTTAACGATCCATATTGCTGCTTCGGTCCCATTTGCTCAAACAGCAAGCCGTGCACGAAGAACTCGCGCATTTTTGGATGAACTGCGATAACCAGATCTTCGATGTGGCGATGATGTCTCGCCCAGCGAAAAAGCGCCTGGTAGAGCAGCGTGGATATGCCTTTTCCCCGGACGTCCGACGCGACGCAAAGTGTGCTGACTTCCGCGATACGTCGACCGGCATGCCGCAACAGAGAAATTTCGGATGAATGGGCCGACTCCATCGGCAAGCCAATAGGCGAGTCTTCAACGAGGGACACGGTGCCCAGCACGCGTTCGCCTGACGTCGCAATGAAAGTCGTGGTGCCAGGCATCAGATGGAAAGGCGAGAATTTGAGACCGGAACGCGTGGCAATCGCAATGCCACGATCGACATATGACGCATGAACCAGCCGATATGCCTGCTGCCGCAGATCAAGCGTGCAAGCCAATCCAATCGAAATGTTTTCCAGTTCGGTGGCGTCGATCTTCCAGCGCTGTAACATTTGGTTGCGATATAGCGGGCCCGGAATCAAGCCTCGCAGCCATTGCCGATCCCGCTTCACGCGGTCTTCGAAGCTTTTCACCCGCACTGAAGTCGAGGCGGTGAAGCGTTCGTTACCTGGACGAAACACGGATTCTCCTTCGCGGTCGTTTTTCGATTGGATCAGTCGTATTCCCGCTGTATGCGCCGATCATCGACGCGGAAAACCAACTATTCAATTGCGCTCCTGCGACCGCAATCGTGTTCAAAGCTTATGTCGTTGCACGGCACGCGCGACGACCTGAGACGCGCCCGAAGCAAATTATTGGGCCAATAGGATTCCTACCTGTCAGGCTAAACAGTCTGATTGGCCACGTGGGCATGTGCATCTATCAGAGGGGACACCAACTGATCCAGAGCCTGTGCGACGGTTTGATAGTGTGGCTGGCAAATTAGTCCCCCAATGCTCGCCGCTTCGCGCTGGCCCCTCACGACGAACCGCTCGCGTCCTGAAGATCAAGACAGATAGCCGCTTAAACATGCGTCCGACCTGGGTGAGCCTATTGTTGCTTACGTCTGAGCCGTTCTCCGGTTGTGCGGTCGCCATCAAATTACCCTCGCGGTCTTTCGAGACTTTGACGTTCCAACGACTGCCTTGCAGGGAACGGCGTCTGAGACTCAATCGAATTTCTGTGCTCCGAACCGGTACTGACGTTCGTGGCCATTGCTGATGTAGGTCAGGAGTTCGTCAAGCGGCACGCATAGCGTTACCGCGCTTTGAGTGAAAGCGTCTTGACGACATGCAAAAAAAGCGCCTAATCAGAGGCGAGATATCTCTACCTTATCCTTCTTTAAGTTCAATTAAATCGCATAACTAAACTTTATAATGAAACAAAAATCCGCTGAGTCAAAGTTATCAAAGAGTCGCTTCATCGTCACAGAAAATGTTGTATTCACGGGATTTCTCCTCAAATAAGAATTTACTGATTTGCGCATCGACTACCGCGCGGCAGTGAGCGCGCACGCGCCGAGATGACAGGTGGTCTTGCGCAAATGCCCGCGACTTAACTGGCTACAGAATACCTACGACGTCGGCCACCCGAACAAGTGGTTCAATCGCTGTCGATAAATATTCCGCAGTAGAGAGACGCGATGCGCGGGACCGATACCTTTACCGAGAACTTGTTCACGTTTCCAAAATTTGCAGCAGGCTGTTAAAGCCAACTCGAATGCGCGTGAGTGCCGGTCCAGTTCACCGATAGGCCAAATCAGCGCTTCAACGTCAGCCTACCGCACTCAACCTCAACTTCCCTTCACCGTTTCCGAGAGGATCTCCCCCAGCGTGCGGATTGCCGTGTCGATGCGCGGCGACCACGGGTGTCCGTAGTTCAGGCGAATGCAATGCTCGAACGCGGAGGTCGCCGAAAAAATCGGGCCGGGCGCCACGCTGATGCCGCGTCCGATCGCGCGCCGATGCAATTCCATCGCGTCGATCGCCTCCTCGAATCGCAGCCACAGAAAGTAGCCGCCTTCCGGAATCGTCCATTGCGTGCCCGCGGGCAGCCAGCGGCGGATCGCGTCGCACAGCGCGTCGCGCTGGTCGCGCAGCGCGAGCCGCATTTTCTTCAGATGGCGCTCGTACGCGCCGTGTTCCAGATAGTCGGCGATGCCGGCCTGGGCCGGAATGCTCGCGGACAGCGTGGTCATCAGCTTGAGTCTTTGCACGCGCTCCACGAAACGGCCCGCGCTCACCCAGCCGACGCGATAGCCAGGCGCGAGCGTCTTCGAAAACGAACTGCAATGCATCACGAGGCCGTGTCGGTCGAAGGCCATCGCGGGCTTCGGATAGTCCGGTGAAAAATGCAGTTCGCCGTACACGTCGTCTTCGATGAGCGGCACGTCGTGTTGCGCGAGCAGTTCGACCAGCGCCTTCTTCTTCGCATCGCTGAGCGTGACGCCGGTCGGATTGTGGAAGTTGGTCATGAACCAGCAGGCGCGCACCGGATGCTTGCGCAGCGTGTTCGCCAGCACATCGAGATCGAGGCCCGTTTGCGGATCGACGGGAATCTCCACCGCGCGCAAGCCAAGCCGCTCGACCGCCTGAAGCGCCGCATAAAAACCGGGCGATTCGACCGCGACGACGTCGCCGGGCTGCGTCACCGCCATCAGGCAGAGATTGAGCGCTTCGAGCGCGCCATTGGTCACGACGATTTCGTCGGCGGGCTGCGAAATGCCGATACGCATGTAGCGCAGCGCAATCTGGCGGCGCAGATTCTCGTTGCCCGGCGGCAGATCGACCACCGTGCTCCACGGGCTGACGCTGCGCGCCGCGTGGCCGAGCGATTTGGCGAGGCGCGACAGCGGGAAGAAGGTCGGCGAGGGAAACGCGGAACCGAGCGGCACGATGCCCGGCTGCTTGGCGGCATCGAGCACGGAAAACACCAGTTCGCTGATATCGACCGTGGTGGCTTCATCTTCATCGGCCGTGACCGCCTGCGTGGCCTTGCCGTTCACGGGACGCGGCGCGACAAAGTAGCCCGAGCGTTCGGCGGCGCGCACGAGTCCCCATTGTTCGAGCAGGTAATACGCGCGCGCGGCGGTCGACTGACTGACGCCGTGCTGGGCGATGATCTGCCGTAGCGACGGCATGCGCGAACCGGCGGCTACGTTGCCTGAGCGAATTTCGGTCGCCATGATTTGCGCGAGGCGTTCGTAGCGGGTCATAGGTGTCGGTGTGAGCGAAGGCATGCGAGGTCGATCTGCTACGGCGATTTTATCGCCGACTGCTTCTGTGCGTGGATCTCGAATGCGCGCATGATGCCGTTCAGCGCCCCGACGCACTGTGGTTGTTCTGCAAGGGGGCGGGGATTACTGCGCGAGTGCCCGGTTCATCACCCAAACCCGCAGTGTTCGCGGCTCTGTATTGCCTGTAGCGCGGCGAACGCCGGCCCTCGGACAGCAATGTCCGAGGGCTTTTTCCGTGGGCGCTACGTTATGTGCGCGTGCTGGCGGGCCGAATCTGCTGCGCTCATTTCGTCGCCAACTGCTACTGTCGCGGCGCGGCGAATCGGCGTAATTTCTGCGCTTCATTTAGGTTCGACGCGCGACATGTACCGCTACACAGAATTCGACCGTGCCTTTCTCCGGCAACGGGCTGCGCAGTTCAGAGATCAACTGGAACGCTGGAGCGACGGCCGTCTCGGCGAAGACGCGTTCCGCCCGCTGCGTTTGCAGAACGGCTGGTACGTGCAGCGCCATGCGCCGATGCTGCGCGTGGCGGTGCCATACGGCGAAGTGTCGAGCGCGCAACTGCGTGTGCTCGCACGGATCGCGCGCGAGTACGACGATCCACCGGCAGAGGTCTACGCGTCCGCCATGGCGGCGCAAGGGCAACTCGGCACCACGCGCCTGCCGACGCATTGCGCGCATTTCACGACGCGCACCAACGTGCAGTTCAACTGGATTCCGCTGTCGAAGGCGGCGGATGTCATGGATCTGCTCACGACCGTCGATATGCACGGCATCCAGACGAGCGGCAACTGCATTCGCAACATTTCCTGCGATGAACGCGCGGGCGTGACGCCGGACGAGATCGCGGACCCGCGGCCGTTCGCGGAGATCATGCGCCAGTGGACGACGCTGCATCCCGAGTTCGCGTTTTTGCCGCGCAAGTTCAAGATCGCGATTACCGGCGCGCACGACGATCGCGCCGCGACGGCCTGGCACGATGTGGGCCTCGAACTGGTGCGCGACGCCGCCGGCGAACTGGGCTTTCGCGTGCGCGTGGGCGGCGGCATGGGACGCACGCCGATGATCGGCACCGTGATCCGCACGTTCTTGCCGTGGTATCAGATCATGAATTACATCGAGGCGATCGTGCGCGTCTATAACCAGTACGGGCGGCGCGACAACAAATACAAGGCGCGCATCAAGATGCTCGTGAAGGCCGAAGGGCAGCGCTATATCGACGAAGTCGAAGAAGAGTTCCGGCAGATCGTCGAGCGCGACGGCGGCCCGCACACGATTCCACTGAGCGAACTCGAACGCGTGCGCGCCTGCTTCGAGCCGCCCGCGGCGCTCGCACAGCGCACGGCATCGCGCGATGCTGCCGAGTCGTCGCGCGCGACTGCAACGGCTGCAACACTCGCAAAGACAACGCCACGCTACGCGCGCTGGCTTGAACGCAACGTCGCGCCGCACAAGGCGCCGTCGCTGCGCATCGTCACGCTGTCGTTCAAGCGTTTGCATCAGGCGCCCGGCGACGCCTCGGCCGAGCAGCTCGAACGCGTGGCCGATCTCGTCGATCGTTTTTCCGCGGGCGAGGCGCGCGTGACGCACGCGCAGAATATCGTGCTGCCGTGGGTTCACGAAGACGACCTCGCGGCGTTGTGGGAAGCGGCGTCGCAAGCCGGTCTCGCGAGCGCCAATGTCGATCTGCTGACCAACATGATCGCGTGCCCCGGCGGCGATTTTTGCGCGCTGGCGAATGCGCGTTCGCTGCCCATCGCGGACGCCATCATGGAGCGCTATCAGGACCTCGACGAACTGGAAGACATCGGCGAAGTGGATCTGCATATCAGCGGCTGCATCAACTCATGCGGCCATCATCACAGCGGACACATCGGCATTCTCGGCGTGGATAAGGACGGCGCGGAGTGGTATCAGATCACGCTCGGCGGCTCGGACGGCACGCTCGCGAGCGGCGTCGCGCAGGCGGGCAAGGTGATCGGGCCGTCGTTCTCCGCGAGCGAAGTGCCCGATGCGATCGAGGCGATGCTGCGCGTCTATCGTCAAACGCGCCAACCGCTCGACGGCACAGGCGCGGAGAAGTTCGTCGATACCGTGCGGCGCGTCGGACTGGAGCCGTTCAAGACAGCGGCCAATGCCGCGCGCGCGCAGCAACGGAGCCTCGCATGAAGCCGCGTCTCGAACTCACGCTGCTCCATCGCGCCGAGCATGATGCACAAGCGCACGATGCGGTCGTGACGCTGCCGAACGACGCCGATCCCTTCGAGCACGCCGATGCGATTCTCGCCGCGTCGCGCGTCGAATTGCATTTTCCGCAATTCACCGATGGACGCGCATTCAGCCAGGCGTATCTGATTCGCCGTCGCCTCGGCTTCAAAGGCGATCTGCGTGCGTGCGGCGACGTGTTGCCGGATCAGGTGTTGCAGATCGCACGCACGGGCTTTTCGAGCGCCGTGCTGCAGGACGGCGTGTCGCGCGAGGAAGCGCGCGCGCAACTGATGCGATTCGGCGGCTTCTATCAGGGCGACGTTACGGCCGATGCGCCGTTTCACGACGGCGCTCGCGAACGTCACGACGTTTGACTTTGCGGCGCGCGCCGCTCATGCGCTCACAGCATCGGCGAATGCAGATGATCGGGATGATCGAGCATATCCGCGACGAGATGCAGCGACTCTTCCATCGCGAGCGCATCGCCGGGACCGCCGAGACAGATCCGCACGGCATTGGGCGGATTGCCGTCGGTGCTGAAGGCCGCGCCCGACACCACGCCAATCTGCTTCGTGCGCAGATGCGAAGCGAGTTCCGACGCGCTCCAGCCCGTTTCGCGCGGCACCGTGAGCCAGAGATGGAAGCACTGCTTCGAGGTTTCGATTTCGCGCGACGCAAACACCTGCGCCGCAATATGCTGACGCACCGCGCACTCGTCGCGAATCGCGGCGAGCATCTGCTGCGCGATGCCGTTTTCGATCCAGCGCGCGGCGAGATGCGACATATACGGGCTCGCCATCACGGTGGTCGCGCGCAGCGCGCCCGAGAGCCGTTCCGCATGACGTGAACTGGGCGCGACCACGTACGCCACGCGCAGACCCGCGCCAAAACACTTCGACATGCCGGTCACGTAGTAGGTGAGTTCGGGCGCGAGCGTCGCGAGCGCGACGGGCGGCGCTTCGCAGAGCATGCCGTAGGCGTCGTCCTCGATGATCGGCACGTTGTAGCGCAGCGCGATATCAGCGATATGTTCGCGGCGGTTCTGCGAGAGCGTGCGCGTGGTGGGATTTTGCAGCGTCGGATTGCAATAGAGCACGCCGGGTTTGCGCGTCTTGCAGAGCGTTTCGAAGGCGTTGGCGTCGAGCCCTTCGTCGTCGCGCGGCAGCGGCGCGAGCGTCATGCCGAGCTGCGTGGCGATGACCTTCAGGCCCGGATACGCCACGCAATCGACGCAGATCGTCTCGCCCGGCTTCACGAGCCGCAACAGCAACGCCACCAGCGCGTTGTGAATGCCGGGGCAGACGAGCACGGCGTCGGCACGATGCGAAGGCACCGTATGGCGCAGCCATTGACTCGCCACGCCGCGCTCGAATTGCGTGCCGCCAAAATCCTGATAACGCAGCATCGACCAGGTGTCCGCCGCGCCGATGATCTGCGCCGCCGACTCCGCGAGCAGCGCCGTCATCTCCGGCGGCTCGGGCGGCATGTTCATCGTCATTTCGAGCGCCGTGCCCGCGCGCAGCGGCACGGCGGGCGGCCGTCCGCGCACATACGAGCCGCTGCCCGCGCGCGAATCGATCAGGCCGCGCTTGCGCGCTTCGGCATAGCCGCGCGCGAGCGTCGTGTAGTTGATCTTCAGCGCATCCGAAAGATCGCGCAACGCAGGCAGCCGATCGCGCGGACGCAGGCGTCCGCTCGCCACGTCTTCCTCGATGAGATCGGGAATCGTCTGATAAACCGGCTTGTCGCTTTCGGCGAGCCGTTTGAGCCAATGGGCGGTAACGTTCGACATGGACGTGCGCGAGCAATCGCGTGAAGAATGAGCCTCTTCATTCTAGTGACGATAATCGCCGGAAAATAAATCAATTGATCGCGCGTGATTGCATCGAATGATCCGAATTGATGCATGCAGGCACCGATTCGACGATTCTCTGCCCCATGTGCGGGCGGCCTTCAAATGCGGCGCATCGCCGCGCCCACGGCGTGCCGGTCCACGCGCGTTGCACGCGCAGAAAATTCGCCTGGATCATTCGCGACAGGCGGCAATGATTGGCAATTGATCGCATGGCGCACGATGTTTGATGGCATAGCCGTTGCGAAATGAGAGACGCCGGCCACCGGTCGGACCAGTCCTCAATCATTGAACGGAGTCACGCAATGCCCGCCATCACCACGCCTGCCCACAAGACCGGCGACTTCCTCGTCGACTACGAAGAGAAGGTGTTCGAGGACGTCAAAGCCGAGCCTGGCGAGAAAGCGCTCGTCACGTTCCATACCGTTGCGTTCGAAGGCTCGATTGGCTTCGTCAACATGCTGCAGGCCACGCGTCTGCAACGCAAGGGCTTCGAAACCTCGATCCTGCTCTATGGTCCCGGCGTGATGCTCGGCGTCCAGCGCGGCTTCCCGACGCTCGGCGCCGAAGCGTTTCCGGGTCACCTGAACTTCAACAACCAGTTGATGAAATTCATGGCCGAAGGCGGCAAGGTCTACGCCTGCCGCTTCGCCTTGCAGGCGCTCTACGGCCAGACCGAAAAGGCGCTGATCGAAGGCGTGCGCCCGATCAATCCGCTCGACGTGCTCGATCTGAAGCTGCTGCATCGCAAGTCGAACGCGCTCGTGATCGATACCTGGACCGTTTGAGCGCGCACGGGTATCGCCATGTCGACTCCATCTTCGAAGCGCATCGTGCGCGCCGCCGCGGTGCAGATCGCGCCGGATCTCACCTCGGGCGCCGGCACGCTCGCGCGCGTGTGCGACGCCATCGTCGAGGCCGCGCGTCAGGGCGTGCAGCTCGCGGTGTTTCCCGAAACCTTTCTGCCGTACTACCCGTACTTCTCGTTCGTGCTGCCGCCGGTGCAATCGGGCGCCGAACATCTGCGGCTCTACGAAGAAGCGGTGACGATACCCGGACCCGTGACCGACGCCGTGGCCGGGCTGGCGCGCGAGCACGGCATGGTGATCGTGCTCGGCGTGAACGAGCGCGATCACGGCAGTCTCTACAACACGCAACTGATTTTCGACGCGGACGGCCAGCTCAAAGTGAAGCGCCGCAAGCTCACGCCGACGTTTCATGAACGCATGATCTGGGGGCAGGGCGACGCCGCCGGTCTCAAGGTTGCGCAGACGGCGGTCGGCCGCGTGGGCGCGCTCGCGTGCTGGGAGCACTACAACCCGCTCGCGCGCTACGCGCTCATGACGCAGCACGAAGAGATTCATTGCAGCCAGTTTCCGGGCTCGCTGGTGGGTCCGATTTTCGCCGAGCAGATCGAGGTGACGATTCGTCATCACGCGCTCGAATCGGGCTGCTTCGTTGTCAACGCAACCGGTTGGCTCAGCGACGCGCAGATCGAATCGATCACGCCCGATCCCACGCTGCAAAAAGCGCTGCGCGGCGGCTGCAATGCCGCGATCGTCTCGCCCGAGGGCCAGCATCTCGCCGCGCCGCTGCGCGAAGGCGAAGGCATGGTGATCGCCGATCTCGACATGGCGCTCATCACCAAACGCAAACGCATGATGGATTCGGTGGGCCACTACGCGCGCCCCGAACTCCTCAGTCTCGCGATCAACGAGCGGCCCGCCGCGCCCGTGGTTTCTTTCGACGAAGCGGGCGTCGCCCCTTCCTGGAGTGCTCAGCATGAATGCCAGCGTCAATCTGCCGGAATCGAAACTGCCCGAATCGAAACTGCAGCTGCTGACTGACTTGCAGTCGAGCGGACTGCGGCTCGCCGCGCCGGACGCCGCGGGGCTGTCGCGTCGCGGCGGCGCGGGGCCGTCCGATCACAAGGCCGTGGTGATCGACGGCGTCACGCTGATGGTGCCGGTGCATACGCACGGCGCGCATCAATCGGCGTTCGTGGCCGAGGCGCCCGATGCGAACGGCGTCAGCGTGCTCGCGCGCGGCACCATTCCGGTTGCGCAGATCGCGTTCGCGAAGACGCCGCGCTTCTACAAGCTGCAGACGCTCGACGGCGTGCCGTATTCGCACATTGCCACGCTGCACGGCACCGACGTGCTCGCGACCACGGTGCTGCAAACCTGCATTCGCTACGAGAGCCGCAAGAAGGCGTGCAAATTCTGCGCGATCGGGCAGTCGCTGGCGGCAGGCCGCACGGTCGCGCACAAGACGCCCGAGCAACTGGCCGAAGTCGCGCGCGCGGCCGTGCTGCTCGACAAGGTCAAGCACATGGTGCTGACGACCGGCACGCCGCCCACGCCCGATCGCGGCGCGGCCGTGTTGTGCGACAGCGCGCGCGCGATCCGGCGCGCCGTCGATCTGCCGATCCAGGCGCAGTGCGAACCGCCCGACGACGACGCGTGGTTCGCGCGCATGCGCGAGGCCGGTATCGATACGCTCGGCATGCATCTCGAAGTGCTCGGCGACGCGCTGCGCGAACGCATCATGCCGGGCAAGGCGGCCGTGCCCGTGAGCCGCTATATGACGGCGTTCGAGGCGGCGGTAAAGGTGTTCGGGCGCGGCCAGGTGAGCACCTATATTCTCGCCGGTCTCGGCGATTCGCCGGAGCGGATTCTCGACACGGCGCAGCGCCTCGTCGCGCTCGGCGTGTATCCGTTCGTGGTGCCGTTCGTGCCGATTTCCGGCACGCCGCTCGAAGATCACGCGCCGCCCACGCCCGAGTTCATGCGCGCGATTCTCGCGCCGCTCGGCGCGATGGTGCGTGAAGCCGGTCTGCGCGCCGACGAGATCAAGGCCGGTTGCGGCAAGTGCGGCGCGTGCTCGTCGTTGTCGTCGTTCGAAAAGGTGGCGGCATGAGCGGCGTCTATCGTGGAGTCGATTCGAGCCCGGAAATCGTGGTGCGCTGGGCGCGCGAACGCTGGGAGATCGACGGCGCGTATGCGTTGCGGCGCGAGGTGTTCTGCCGCGAGCAAGGGCTTTTCGAGCACGACGATCTCGATGCCGTCGACGCCCACGCGCAATTGCTCGTGGCGGTGTGCGACGCGCGCGTGGTGGGGACCGTGCGCATTCATCGGCGCGACGAGGCTGATCGCGGCACGACGTGGTTCGGCTCGCGCCTCGCCGTGAGCGAAGCGTTCCGTCGTCACGGACGCATCGGCGCGACGCTGATCCGGCTCGCGGTCAGCAGCGCGCACGCGCTCGGCTGCGAGACCTTTCTTGCGCAAGTGCAGGCGCAGAATGCGCCGCTGTTTCAGCGTCTGCATTGGCGCACGCTCGACGTGACGATGCTGTTCGGGCTCGAGCATCACCGGATGCAGGCCGACCTTGCGCACTATCCACCGTGCGCGACGCCTTATCTCGGCTTCGTGGTCGATCAGCGGAGGGCCGCGTGATGGCCGATGACGCAACCGTTGACACGACCGTCGATACAACGACGCTCGACGACCTCGTGGCAAGCGTGCGCGCAAGCCGCGGCGTCGCGCACAAGACCGATATCGCGCCCGTGCTCGCGGCGTTCGCGGACGCCGACGCGTCCGCCGTCATCGGCGCGGGCGACGACTGCGCCGCGCTGCCCGATGGCGACGGCTATCTGCTGTTCGCGGCGGAAGGCATGGTGAGCGATCTGATCGACGCCATGCCGTGGTTCGCGGGCTATTGCTCGGTGCTGGTCAACGTCAGCGACGTCTGCGCGATGGGCGGCCGTCCGCTCGCGGTCGTCGACGTGATCTGGAGCGACGGCCTTGCGAACGCAACGCCGGTGCTCGAAGGCATGGCGGCGGCGGCGCGCCAGCTCGGCGTGCCGATCGTCGGCGGCCACAGCAACGCGCGCAGCGAACGCACGCAGCTTGCCGTGGCGATCCTGGGTAAAGCGAAGCGGCTGCTCTCCAGTTTCGCGGCGCGCGCGGGCGACCGGCTGATGATGGCGGTCGATCTGCGCGGCGCGTTCGTGGAGCCGTATCCGTACTGGAATGCGGCCACCGAAGCGCCCGCCGAACGCATTCGCGGCGATCTCGCCGTGCTCGCGCAACTCGCCGAAAACGGGCTGTGCGAAGCGGCCAAGGACATCAGCATGGCCGGCATCGCGGGGACCGCGATGATGCTCGCGGAGTGCTCGCAGGTGGGCGTGCGTATCGATCTCGACGCCGTGCCGCGTCCGCCGGGCGTCGCGCTGCCGCGCTGGATGCAGGTGTTCCCGAGCTTCGGCTATCTGCTGAGCGTCGCGCCGCATCACGTCGACGCAGTGCGCGCGTGCTTCGACGCGCGCGGCATCGCGTGCGCGACCATCGGCGAGGTGCACGCCGAACCGACGATCGACCTGCAATGGCGCGGCGAGACGCGCACTGCATGGCGTCTCGACGAGTGCGCCTTCATCGTTCCGGCCGACCGGCGCGCGACCCGCGCGTGGGACGCGCCGGCAGTCTGAATCCACCGTTTTGAATCCACCGTTTGAAGGTTTGAACCAGGAGAACGCGATGCCCGTTACGCATTTCGTCGTGCGCTGGCCCGACGGCGAAGAGGAGCGCTGCTATTCGCCGTCGACCGTCGTGCGCGAGTATCTGCGCCCCGGCGACTATCCGCTCGACGTCTTTCTCGCGCACGCGCGCGACGGACTTGCGGCGGCCTCGGAACGCGTGCGCGCGAAGTTCGGTTACGCGTGCTCGTCGGCGATGGACCAATGGGCGGCGCTCGAACGCCGCGCCGAACCCTTTCGCGCGCAGGACGCCCAGGTCGTCACTGTCGTGCAGATCGATTGAAACGTCACAAGGAGAAACGCATGTCCAGCCAGACGCACGCGGCCACGTCCGCCCCTACGTCGACGCCCATTTGCGACGAGCATGTCAGCGTCGTCGTGGTGGGCGGCGGTCAGGCCGGTCTGTCGATGAGCTATTGCCTCAAGCAGTACGGCATCGATCATGTCGTGCTCGAAAAGCACACGGTCACGCATACGTGGCGCGAACAGCGCTGGGACGCGTTCTGTCTCGTCACGCCGAACTGGCAATGCGCGCTGCCCGATTATCCGTATCGCGGCGACGATCCGCATGGCTTCATGAAGAAGGACGAGATCATCACGTGGCTCGATGGTTTCGTGCAGCACGTCGATGCGCCCGTGCGCGAAGGCGTGGCGGTCACGCGCGTGACGCGGCGCGCGCAGGGCGGCTTCGTCGTGCAGACGAGCGCGGGCACGCTGAGCGCCGATCAGGTCGTGGTGGCCGCGGGCGGTTATCACACGCCGATCGTGCCGCGCATGGCGGAGCGTCTGCCGTCGTCGGTCGTGCAGATCCAGTCGTCGGAATATCGCAATGCGGGCGCGTTGCCCGAAGGCGCGGTACTGGTGGTCGGCTCGGGACAGTCGGGCGCGCAGATCGCGGAGGATCTGCATCTGGCCGGACGCAAGGTTGTGCTCGCGGTCGGCGAAGCGCCGCGTTGCGCGCGGTTTTACCGTGGCCGCGACGTGGTCGACTGGCTCGCGGACATGAAGTATTACGACATGCCCGTGGAGGAGCATCCGTTGCGCGAAGGCGTGCGCGACAACACCAATCACTATGTGACGGGTCGCGACGGCGGCCGCGATATCGACCTGCGCAAGTTCGCGAGCGAGGGCATGGCGCTCTATGGCGCGCTCGACGATTACACGGATGGTGCGCTGCGTTTCAGGCCGAATCTGCGCGCGAATCTCGATAGCGCCGACGAAACCTATAACCGCATCAACGCGTCGATCGACAAGTTTATCGCGCAGAAAGGCGTCGATGCGCCGCCGGGCGAGGTCTATCGCGCCGTGTGGGAACCGCAGGCGGAGCGCAGCGCGCTCGATCTTGCATCGAGCGGGATCGGCAGCATCGTCTGGTGCATCGGCTTTCGTCCGGACTTCAGCTGGGTCGATCTGCCGATCTTCAACGGGCGCGGTTATCCGGGCCACGCGCGTGGCGTCACGGCGCAGGAAGGCCTCTATTTTCTGGGCCTGCCGTGGCTGCATACGTGGGGTTCGGGCCGCTTCTCCGGCATCGCGCGCGACGCCGCGTTTCTGGCCGATCGTATCGTCGCGCAGGCGAGGCCCGATGCGCGCGCGGCGTGACGTTGCGCCCGCGAAGCTGCCCGCGCCCGGCCGCACGCACTATCTCGCGGGCATGCCGGAGCTGGCTTTTTCCGGGCTCTCCGAGCAATGGCTGTTGCGCACCTGCGGGCAACTGCACTGGAACGGTCTCGCCGATCAGGTGCGCCTCGCCGCGCCCGACTTCTACGACGACGCGGGCCGCAAGTCCTACGCCGCGTTCACGGCGATACGCGTGCGCGAGGCGCGGCTGGAAGACGTGAGCGAGAACCAGCGTTTCGCCATCGAAGCCGACGTGCGCCGCATTGCGGGCGCGCGTCACTTCGGCGAGTTTCGCGTGTTCACGACCGAGAGCGCGATTGCGAAGGTCGAGATGCTGTCGACCTTCGTGCGGCGCGCGTCGAGCGGCGACAACCGCTCGGTCTGCAAGGCGTCGTTCGACCGTCTGCCGATCACGACCGCGCCGACGCCCGCCGCCGCGCAGGCCATGCTCGAACAGAGCCGGCGGCTTCGCGCGGGCGAATGGACGCAGCACGGACGCCTTGACCGGAACGCGCATGCTGTCGAGCATGTGGTCGACTACCTGCCGTGCCCGACGCTCGATTTCAACGGCGCGCATCTGCTGTATTTCGCGAGTTTCCAGTCGATGGTCGATCGCGCCGAGTGGCATTGGCGCTCGACGCAGCATACGGCGCCGCCTTCGCTCGTCGAGCGCGAGATGGCGTTCTACGGCAACGCGAACGTGGGCGACAAGCTCGTGCTCGCGTTCGGCGCGCGTCACGCGGATCACGCCGGGCTCTCGCACTGGTGCGCCATTTCCCGCGCGGCGGACGGCGTGCGCATCGCCGACGTCGTGACGCACAAGCGCTGGTCGCACGAATGATTCTGCATGACAAATCCGCATGAATGACGCCTTTTCCGTGCCGCGCAAGCCGCTCTACACGCGCGCCGATCTGCCCGATGTGCCGTGGCTCGATGCGCGCCCCGGCGAGTTTCCGTTCGTGCGCGGCATCCACGCGACGATGTACGCGCAGCGGCCGTGGACTATCCGCCAATACGCGGGCTACGCCGACGCGAGCGCGACGAATCTGGCCTATCGGCGCGCGATAGAAAACGGCGCGCGCGGCTTGTCCGTTGCATTCGATTTGCCGACGCATTGTGGCTATGATTCGGATGACGAATCAATTGGCGGAGACGTCGGCATGGCGGGCGTCGCGATCGATTCGGTCGAGGACATGAAGCGCTTGTTCGACGGCATCGCGCTCGACGAAGTCTCCGTGTCGATGACGATGAGCGGCGCGGTATTGCCCGTGCTCGCGGCCTTCATCGTGGCGGCGGAAGAATCCGGCGTCGCTCCTGAGCGCCTGCGCGGGACGATCCAGAACGACATCCTCAAGGAGTTCATGGCGCGCAACACATGGATCTTCGCGCCGGAGCCGTCGATGCGCATCGCGACCGATGTGGTGCAGCATGTGCTCGCGCATCTGCCGCAATTCAACGCGATGTCGATCTCGGGTTATCACCTGCAGGAAGCGGGCGCGGATGGCGTGCTGGAGCTGGCGCTCACGCTCGCGAACGCGCGCGAATACGTGCGGCGGCTCGTCGATGCAGGCGCGGATGCCGATCGCGTCTGCGCGCAATTGAGCTTCTTCTTCGCCGTGGGCCCCGACTTCTTCGGCGAGATCGCCAAGCTGCGGGCGGCGCGCGTGTTGTGGGCGGAGCTGGCGCGTTCGCTGGGCGCGCGCTCGACACGCGCCGCGCAGTTGCGCATGCATTGTCAGACGGCGGGCTCCAGTCTGCACGCCCAGCACGCGCACAACAACATCGTGCGTACGACGATCGAGGCGCTGGCGGCCGTGCTCGGCGGCACGCAGTCGCTGCATACGAACGCCTGGGACGAAGCGCTCTCGCTGCCAGGCGAAGCGGCTGCGACGCTTGCGCGCGATACGCAGCGGATGCTTCAGCACGAAATGGGCCTGTGCGAGACGGCCGATCCGCTGGGCGGCGCGTATATGATCGAAGCGCTGACCGCGCGCACGATCGACGCCGTGACGGCGAGGCTCGCCGACATCGACGCGCAGGGCGGTGTGATCCGTGCGATCGAGTCCGGTTGGGTGCAGGCGCAACTTCATCGCGCGGCGACGCGAACCCAGGCGCGCATCGACTCTGGCGAGCAGGTGATCGTGGGCGTGAGCCGCGATCGCGCGGCCCCGCCCACGGACAGCGAATGGCTCGACGTCGACGCACGCGTGGTGCGCGCCGTGCAGATCGACCGACTGCGCCAGTTACGTGCGAGTCGCGACGTCGCCCGCGTGCGCGCTGCGCCCGACGCGCTCGCGCAT